>DAIMIM010000052.1:0-12208 GCA_036722755.1 Caldimonas sp.
CCGCGCGCGCGATCACCGGCAGGAAGGTGGCGGTGACGATGTAGCCGAAGCCGGAGATGCCGTAGGCGAGGGCGAGGGTGGCGACTTCGGCGCTGCCGTGCGGTGGCGGCGCGGCCTGCGCGACGAATGGGAGCGTATCCGCGGTCTCGTCGACCGCCGCCGGCGCGGCCTCGGCCAGCGGCACGGTCGCGCCGTCGGCGTGAGGCGGCGCGTGGCCGGCGAGCACGATGTCGTTCTCGTGCCGGAACACGTGCCACACCGCTGCGCTCAACACCGCCGCGAGCAGCGCGAAGACGATCCACGCCGTGCTCGCGCGCCACTGCCACGAGACCATCACGCTTGCCAGCAGGCCGCTGACGACGATGCCCGCGCCGGGCCCGGCGAACATCACGCCGCCGAGCGCCGGCGCGCCGCGCGCCGCGAGCTGCGCCAGGCACCAGCCCGACGAGTACACGAACACGTAGGCGCTGGCGACGCCGGCGGCGAAGCGCAGCGCCGGCCACGCGGCCGGCCACGGCAGCGCCATTGCCAGCGTGAGCAGCGCGGTGGCGGCGAGGCCGCGGCGCACGAGCGTCGGGGCGACAGCCTGGGCGCGGAAGGCGAGGCGGCGGCGCAGCCACGGATCGAACGTGCACAGCAACGCGCCGATGAGATAGCCGACGTAGTTCGTGCTGGCCAGCCAGCTCGCGCGCGGCAGGTCGACGACGCCGTCGTGCAGCATCATCGGCAGGATCGGCGTGAAGGCGAAGCGGCCGATGCCCATGGCGACGGCGAGTGCGGCGAGGCCGGCGAGAGCGATGCGGAGAGCGGTCACGCTCCGTTTCTAACATCCGTCGCAGACTCACGATCGAATGTTTCAGAAGAAGAAGGCCGTGGAACGGGACAGGCTATGCCGTCCGGCCCGATGAAAGTCGTTGGCGCGACCTGAAGAGATCCGACGCCGCCTGAAGCTACAAACGGACAGTCGTGGACGGCCGCCGCCCACGAAGCCGGCTTCGCCGATTCAGCGCATCTGAGCCGAACCTGCAGACGCATGTTCGGGTTCGCTCCGGCTACCCTCATCGAGGAGCAGGCAGCTGCGGTGCCGACGGCGGCTACTCCGAGCCGCGCAGCCTGAAGCGCTGCGAGCCTTGCTGAAAGCAGGCGCGGCAAGCGAACGCAAGACCGAAGAACACGCCCCCGCTTTTCTCACGCAGTCGCTTGCACTTGTTGCAGGTCAGGAGCGGCGATCGGTCCGGGCGGCTGCCCGGCAGAATCGTGTTGGTGAGGGCCACGGCTCCATTTCGGCAGCGGCATGGGCGGCTGAAGCAACTAATTCACGAGGAAGGTCCGGTCGCTTGACATGGCCGCGCAAGCTCGATACGGTCCGTCCTGAAACACGAGCACTTCGAGTCCCACAATTTGGCACTGGCCGGTTTGCGAAAAATAGTCGATGCGCTTCGTGTGATCGCGCTCCACGAGGGCATCAGCGCTCGCGAGCTCGGTGAAGCGCTCGGCATGCCGAAAAGCACGGTGCACCGGCTCGTCGCCGGGCTGGTCGAGGTGGGCCTGATGCGACGCAACCCCGACACCGACCTGTACGTCCTCGGCCACGTGATCGCCGAGCTCGCCGACGGTCATTTGCATTGGCACGCCCTGATTCGCGCTTGCCGCCCTCAAATGTCGACCTTGCGCGACGAGAGCGGCGAGACGGTCAGCCTGCACGTGCTCCATGCCGAGCGACGCGTGGTGCTCGACCAGGCGGAGAGCCTGCAGGAGCACCGCTGGGTGCACAACAACCTGCTCGTGCCGATGCCGCTGCACGCGGGGGCCGCGTCGAAGATGTTGCTCGCGCTGGTGCCTCCCGCACAAGCGGCGCGGATCGTCCGGCGCGACGGGCTCCTCGCCTTCACCAGGAACACGCCGCGCAACTCGGAGTTGCTGCAAACCGAGCTGAAAGAGATACGAGCGCAGGGCTACGCGATGTCGGCGCAGGAAGTGACCGAGGGCATCGCATCGATCGCGGTGCCGGTGATCGCCGAAGCCACCTCGACCCGGTCGCTCGCGGTGATGACCCTCACCGGTCCGAGCGTGCGCCTGTCGGACAAGGCGCTCAAAAGCCATCTTCGCAAGCTCCGCGCCGCCGCGCGCAGTGCCGCTGCCCGGCTCGAGGCCGCCACTGCGGCGCTCGAGGAGCGCTTGCCTCAGCCGCCCGCAGCGCGCCGGCGCGTGATGAACAGCTCCACATTCAGGGAAGCCTCTTGATGAACGAACAGATCGTCTCGATGAAGGTCAACGGCTTCGATCGCCGCGTCGTCGTCCCTGCGAACAAGCGCCTGCTCGATGTTCTGCGCCAGGATCTCGCACTGACCGGTACCAAGGAGGGTTGCGGGATCGGCGTCTGCGGCGCCTGCACGGTGCTGCTCGACGGCCGCGCTGTCAGCGCCTGCCTGACCTTCGCGTTCGCCGCCGACGGGGCGGACATCCAGACCATCGAGGGCCTGGCCCAGGACGGCCCGTTGCACCCGCTGCAAGCGGCGTTCATCGACAAGGGCGGCCTGCAGTGCGGCTATTGCACCCCGGGCCAGATCATGGCCGCGAAGGCGTTGCTCGAGGAGAACCCCGACCCGACCGACGACGAGATCAAGCACGCGATGATGGGCAATCTCTGTCGATGTACGGGCTACTACCAGATCATCGAGTCGATCCGGTCGGCCGCGGCGAAGATGCGGGAGCCGCAACCATGAAGCCGGCCTCGACGCCGTTCGACGTCGTCGGCAAGAGCGTGCCGCGCGCCGACGGGCTCGAGAAGGTCACCGGCCACTCGCGCTACGCGGCCGACGTGTCGCTGCCCGGCATGCTGGTAGGCAAGGTGCTGCGCTCGCCGCATGCGCATGCCCGCATCGTCAGCATCGACACTTCGGAGGCGCGGAGCATCCCGGGCGTGCGGGTCGTGATCACCGCCGACGACACGCCGAAGATCAAGTGGGGGTTCTTCGTTGCCGACCAGTACCCGCTGTCGGTCGACAAGGTGCGCTACATCGGCGAGGAAGTCGCGGCGGTCGCGGCCGTCGACGCGCGCACCGCCGATGCCGCGATTCGCGCCATCAAGGTCGTCTACGAGGAGCTGCCCGCGGTCTTCGACGCCGAGGAGGCGATGCAACCGGGCGCACCGAGCATCCACGAGGTCGCGAACAACGTCGCCGCGCACTTCAAGATCGAGCGCGGCGACGTCGAGAAGGCGCTCGCGTCGGCCGACGTCGTCGTCGACGAAACCTTCGAGAGCATGTTGCAGTGGCAGTCTGCGATCGAAATGCACGGCGCGCTCGCCGATTGGCATCCGAGCGGCAAGATCACGATCTGGTCGTGCCTGTCCGGCACCTATCGCGCCCGGTTGCAGATCGCCAAGGCGATGGACATGGACCCGGGCCAGATCCGCGTCATCCAGACGGCGGTCGGCGGCGGCTTCGGCGGCAAGTCGATGGACGACAACAACGCGGTCATCACCGCCTTGCTCGCAAAGGCGGCGCGGCGCCCGGTGCAGCTCATCAACAGCCGCGAAGACGATTTCATCGCCGGGCGGCCGCGACCCAACATCCGCATTCGCGTCCGAGTCGGCTTCAAGCGCGACGGCACGATGGTCGGCAAGGACCTGCGTCTCGTCACCAACAACGGCGCGTATTCGGGCAAGGCACCGGCGGTCGGCGGCGTCGCGGCACTGCGTCATGACACCCTGTACCTGAACGAGTGCGTGCGCACCGAGCTGTTCGTGCCGTACACCAATCAGGTGCCGACCGGGGCGTTTCGCGGCTTCGGCAACCCGTCGGCCGAATGGGCCGTCGAGCAGGCGATCGACATCGCCTGCGAGAAGCTCGGCCTCGATCCGCGGGACGTCGCGCTGAAGAACGCGATCGGTCCGGGCCGCGTGTCGCCACACGGCAACCGAGTCAAGAGCTGCGAGCTGAAGGAGTGCATCGTGCGCGCGACCGCGATGCTCGGCTGGGACGAGAAGCGCAAGAACCGGACGCCGTGGCGCGGCCTCGGCCTGGCCCTCTCCGCGCACGTCAGCGGCAAGCGCCACTTCTACGACTACGACGGCTCGACGGTGATCCTCAGCGTGAACCAGGACGGCCGCATCATGATCCTGTGCGGCGAAGGCGAAGTCGGCCAGGGCAACACGACGATCCTGGCGCAGATCGCCGCCGAGGAGCTCGGCGTGCCGTTCGAGCAGGTCTCGATCGGCGACGCCGACACCGACACGGCGCCGTTCGTGCTCGGCGCATTCGCGAGCCGGCTCGCCTACGTCGCTGGCAACGCCGTGCGCGTCGCCGCGGCCGAAGCGAAAACGGTCATCCTCGAAGCGGCAGCCGAGTTCATGGAGACGGCTCCGGGCGACCTCGAGATCCGCGCCGGACGCGTGCAACTGAAAGGTGCGCCGGCGGGCGGCGCCTCGATGTCGCTCGGCGAAGTCGCATCGAGGCGCAACTTCCGCCGGGGCGGCAAGCCGATCGTCGTCACCGGCACGTGGGACGCCGACTCGGAATCGCACGGCAAGGACAAGCATGGCTCGGAATCGGGGGCGTTCAGCTTCTGCGCCCATGCGGTCGAAGTCGAGGTCGACCCCGAGACCGGCCAGGTTCGTATCGTCGACTACGCGATCGCGACCGACTCCGGCACGATCCTCAATCCGACGCTTGCGCGCGGCCAGGTCGATGGTGGCTTGATCCAGGGCATCGGCTATGCGTTGACCGAAGGCATGCAGATCGAAGACGGCCAGTTGCAGAACCCGAACTTCTCCGACTACAAGATCCCCTGCATGCCCGACATCCCGCCGATGCAGAGCGAGTTCGTGCCGTCGTACGAGCCGACCGGCCCGTTCGGCGCGAAGGGCGTGGGCGAGATCTCGATGGATCCGGTCGCCGCGGCCATCGGCAATGCGGTTGCCGACGCGATCGGCGCTCGCATCCACACGCTGCCGATCACACCCGAGAAGGTGCTGGCGGCCATCGATGCCAGGAACGCGCGCGGCGCCGCGCCGGCGCACCACTCGCATCCGGAGGCGAAGCCTGTCCGGCAGACGGTCACGGCGTCGGAGGCGCAGCGATGAGCCTGCCCGACTTCAGTTATCGGCACGCGGCCGACTTCGACGATGCGTTCGCGCTGCGCGCCCGCGACGGCGCCGACGCGCGCTACTTTTCGGGCGGCACGGCGCTGATGCTGCTCATGCGCGCCGGCTTGTTGCATCCGGTCTCGCTCATCGGCGTGCGCGGTTTGCCGGGCATGCGCGGCATCGCACACGCGAGCGGTGTCATCCGCATCGGCGCCGCGACGCCGCATGCGGAGCTCGCGGCCTCGCCATTGCTGAAGGAGCTGCTGCCGACGGTCGCCGAAACCTTCGACCATGTCGCGACCCGGCGCATACGCAATGTCGGCACGGTCGGCGGAAATCTTGCCCACGCCAATCCGCACCAGGACCCGCCCGTCACGCTGACCGCGTTCGGCGCCACGGTCATCGCCCGCGGCCCCGGCGGCGAGCGCCGCATCGCGCTCGACGACCTGTTCGTCGACTACTTCCAGACCTCGCTCGCGGCCGAAGAGATCCTGACGGCGATCGAGATCCCGGTACCGCCGGCCGGCAGCGGCAGTGCCTTCATCAAGTTCCTGCCGCGCAGCGCCGACGACTACGCGACCGTCAATGTCGCGGTCTGTCTGCAGCGCGACGGCGACCGCGCCACCGCCGCCCGCATCGTCGTCGGCTCGATGGGCGCGACGGTCCTGCGCTCCGCCGAAGCGGAGGCCCTCTTGACCGGCGGCGCGATCGACGCCGCACGACTCGAGCGCGTCAGCATCGCGGCCGTTGCCGACGCCGACCCCGAGCTCGACTCGCGCGGGACGCCCGCCTACAAGCGCCGGGTCGCGCCGGTCATCGTGCGCCGCGCGATCCTGGCAGCTTGGCACAACAGCGGCGGCAGCGCGCGATGAACGGCTTGTCGCTGCGCACGCTCGGGCTCGGCTTTCTGATCATCGCGCTGCTTGGGTGCGCGTGGGAAATCGCGATCCGCGTCTTGCACATCGAGCCGTTCCTGGTTCCCGCACCGTCGGCCATCGTGCACGAGTTCGCGACCCGGCCGACGCTCTACCTGAACCACGGGGCCGCGACCCTCTGGGGCTCGACGCTCGGCTTCATCGTCGCGGCGATCGGCGGGATCGTGATCGGCACGATGATCGTCTACTCGTGGGTGCTTCGCGGCGTGCTGTACCCGGTGATCCTGGTGCTGCAGACCGTACCCAAGGTGGCGCTCGCGCCGCTGCTCATCATCTGGGTCGGATACGGCCTTCCATCGCGCGTCGTCATCGCCGCCGTGATCTCGTTCTTTCCGGTCGTGATGAGTACGGTCACCGGGCTCTCGTCGGTCGAGCGCGACCTGCTCGACCTGGTGCGGATGTTGAACGGCTCGCGGCCGCAGCAATTCGTCAAGGTCGCGTTCCCGCACGCCATGCCGTTCATCTTCTCCGGGCTCAAGGTGGCGGTCACGTTCGCCGTGATCGGCGAGATCGTGGCCGAATTCATTTCAGGCAACACCGGGCTCGGCTACGTGATCATGGTCGCCAACTCCGAGATGAACACGGCGATGTCGTTCGCGGCGCTGCTGTTGCTTTCGCTGATGGGGCTCGCGTTGTTCGGGCTCATGGAGATGCTCGAGCGCCTCGTCGTGCCGTGGGGCGCCGAGGAAAGCGAGCAGATCCTCGCGACCACCTGAACCGCTTCACACGTCGATCAACAAGGGGAATCGAGATGTCGGACTCAAAGGGAACGATTTCGCGGCGCGGCTTCGGGCGGAGCATCGCCGCGATCGGCACGGCCGGGGCCATCGGCAGCTTCCACATCGGCAAGGCATGGGCGCAGGGCCGGCGCAAGGTCGTGTTCCTGTTCGACGTGTCGCCCTACGGCAAGCACGCCCTGTTCTATCCGGCGCTCGAGAACGGCTACTTCAAGGACGCCGGCCTCGACGTGCAGTTCGAATCGGGCAAGGGCTCCTCGGACGTGGCGCTCAAGGTCGCCGCAGGCGCGGCCGAGTTCGGCTTCGCCGACGCGCCGACCACGATGCTCGCCCGCAGCAACGGTGCGAAGCTCAAGCAAGTGATGATGGTGCACTACAAGGCGATGAACAACGTGCTGACGCTGCCGACCAAGGCCGTCAGGAAGCCGAAGGACATGGAGGGCATGAAGCTCGGCGCGACCGCCGGCGACGCGCCGCGCATCGCCCTGCCGGCGTTCGCGAAGATCAACGGTTTCGACGCCAGCAAGGTCGAGATCATCACGATCGAATCGTCGGCGAAGCCGGCGATGCTGATGTCGAAGCAGGTCGACGGGGTGTTGAGCCTCGCCGCCTACACGCCGGTCATGGCAGTCGCCGCGAAGCGCATGGGCCAGGAAATCGTCGAAATGCTGTATTCCGACTACGGCCTCGACATCTATTCGAACGGCATCATCGCCCGCGACGAAAGCCTCGCCAAAGACGCCGACATGGTGAGAGGCTTCGTGCAGGCCATGGTTCGCAGCTGCATCTTCGCGGTGGAAAAGCCTGCCGAAGCGCATGCGATGTTCATGAAGCAGAACCAGGCGGCGAATCCGGAGATCGCACGCGCGCAGCTCGATGTCGCCATCAAGCACCTGATGGTCGACGAGGTCGTGCAGAACGGCGTCGGTCCGATGTCCGACAAGAAGATGGCGTTCACGCTGGACATCGTGCGCGAGTACTTCGGGCCGAAGGCCCCGGTCGCCCTTGCCGATATCTACTCGAATGCGTTCGTGAAGGCGGGCCAGAAGGCCGTCAGGACTTGAGGTCCATGCCCGAGGCCGTCGTCGCCGACCCTGCCGTGGATGTCGCCGCAGGGGCGACTGCGCCCGTCGCGATCGCAGTCGACCAGGCCGGCAAGACCTATCGCACCAAGCGCGGCGAGACCCGTGCGCTCGACGACCTGACGTTTTCGATCAAGAGCAACGAGTTCGTCACGGTCGTGGGCCCGAGCGGTTGCGGCAAGTCGACGATCCTGAAGGTCATCGCCGGGCTGTTGCCGCTCACCGATGGCAGCGTCCAGGTCTTCGGCAAGCCGGTCACGGCGCCGCGCTCGGACGTCGGTATGGTGTTCCAGTCGCCGATGCTGTTGAAGTGGCGCACCGTGCTCGACAACGTGCTGTTGCCGATCGAGATCCTGCGCCGCGATCGCAAGGACTACGAGGCCAAGGCGATGGCGCTGCTCAAGCTCGCCAGCATCGACGAGTTCGCGTCGATGCGGCCGCGCGAGCTCTCGGGCGGCATGCAGCAGCGCGTGGCGATCTGCCGTGCGTTGGTCTACGACCCCCCGTTGCTCTTGATGGACGAGCCGTTCGGCGCCCTCGACGCGATGGCGCGCGACCTGATGAACGTCGAGCTGATGCGGATCTGGAGCGAGCAGAAGAAGACGACGCTGCTGATCACGCACAGCATCCAGGAAGCGGTATTTCTCGCTGACCGGGTGCTGGTGATGAGTGGCCGGCCCGGCAAGATCATCGCCGACGTGCCGATCGATCTCGGTCGCCCGCGCCAGCCCCGTGTGCGCGGCACGCCCGAATTTCTGAAGCACACCAACGAGATCCATCGCCTGATGGGTGTCGAATACGCCTGAGCAGCCGCCGGCAAGACGATGAAGTTCGACAAAGTCAGCACGGTTCCGGCCGCGATCGATCGTCTCTGGAACTTCATGATCGATGGCCAGGCGGTCAGCGCCTGCATGCCCGGCGTCGAGGAATTCCGCGGTTTCGGCAGCGACGCGTTCGAAGGCAAGGTGCGCCTCTCGTTCGGGCCGATCTCGATGGTTCTGGTCGGCACCATCAATGTCGCCGAGCGCGACCAGGCGAGCTGGCGCGTGTGCATGCACGCTGTCGCGAAGGACGTGCGTATCGCCGGCGACGTGACGGCGACCTTCATCACGAGGCTCGTGGCCAAGGCCGCCGACGAAACCGAGCTCTGGATCGCGGTCGATGCGAAGGTGCTCGGCAAGCTCGGCGAGTTCGGCCAGCCGATGATGAAAAAGACGGTCGAAAAATACCTCGGCAGCTTTGTCGACAACATCTCGGCCGCGCTCGCCAGGCAGCAGCCGTCGGTGTTGGCGCGACTGCCTCTCGACGACGACAGGAGAAACGACATGAGTGAAGTCCTCGACGACGACATCGATGTGCAGATGGAAGCCCGCGTCGGCCGCCACGCCGACAAGATTCCCGACTGGGACGCCTTCCCCGCGAGCCGCGGCTATCCCGAGCTCGACCGGGCGCAGATCCGCTACATCGGCGCCGGCGGCTCGCCCAAGATCGACGATCCCGGCACCTTGAAGCCCGAGCATTTCACGCTCAGCATGGTGATGCAGCCGGTCGGCAAGTACGGCGCGTCGCACGCCCACGAAGTCGAAGAGGCGTTCCTGGTGCTCGACGGTGTGCTGACGGTCGGCTGGGAGTGGGATGGCGAAGTCATCGTCGCCCGCGCCGGCCCGAAAGACATGGTGCTGCACGCGACGGGGCGGCCGCACGGCTTCAAGAACGAAGGCTTCGGCCCGGTGCTCTTGTCGATCATGGTCGGCAAGGGCAAGCCGATGCCGCCGAACTACAAGTTCCATCCGAAGACGCATGCCTCCGAGCTGTCGGCGTCGTTCGGCGCCGCGCCGGGGAAAACCGCTCCCTTGTCCTTCACCAGCGACGATCCGCGCCACAAGCAGATGGCGAGCTACTTCGTCCGCTACAGCCAGCAAAAGCCGCAGTGGCAATCCGCCGGCTTTGCGCGCCTGGTCTATATCGGCGAAGGCGGTGCGCCGGCCGGCACGTTCAGGAAGGACCTGATCGTCTTGCCGAAGGGCAACGGCGTGCGCGCGTACGAGCGCGATGTCGAAGACGCCTACCTGGTGCTGCAGGGCTGCATCACGGTCGGCTGGGAAGCCGACGGCAAGCTCGTCGAAAAGCGCCTGGGCCCGCGCGACTTGATCTGCACGCCGGCGGGGCAGCCGCACTACTTCCGCAACGACGGTGTCGAGGACGCCCAATTCATGATGGTCGTCGGCACGCCGAACCCCGAGGACGTGAAGTTCGGGGCCCGCTGACGTGAACAGCCCGAAGCGCGTCGAGGAAGCGGCTCCGCCAGAAGTCTCGGTCCGCAGCGTCGCCGTCGGCGCCGCCACGTTCACTTATGCCGAAGCCGGCACGGGGCACGCGCTCGTGCTGCTGCACGGCATCGGCTCGGGTGCCCGCTCCTGGAAGCACCAGCTTGCCGATCTTTCCCGAGACTTCCGCGTGATCGCATGGGATGCGCCCGGCTACGGCGGCTCGACGCCGGTCGCCGCGGAACACCCCGATGCGAGCGACTACGCCGCAGCGCTGGCGCGGCTGCTCGATGCGCTTTCCGTCGACAAGCTCGACCTCGTCGGCCATTCGCTCGGCACGGTGACAGCGCTGCGTTTCGCGCGGCAGCATCCCGACCGTGTTCGCAGCCTGACGCTTGCAAGCCTCTCGAGCGGCCACGCCGGGCTGGGCGTGGACGAGCAAAAGCGCCTGCGCGACGCGCGTTTGAGCGACCTGGAGACATTGGGTCCCTCGGGCATGGCACAAAAGCGCGGGCCGCGCTTGCTGAGCGCCGCGGCGACTCCGGCGCAAGTCCAGGCGGTCATCGACACGATGGCCTCGATCCATCCCGACGGCTTTCGCCAGGCGGTGTGGATGCTCTCGACGGCCGATACCGCAGCCGACCTTGCAAGCTTGCCACCACAGATGCCGGTGCAGATCGTCTATGGCGATGCCGACGTCGTCACGACGCCGCAGTCGATCGCCAACGTCGCCCGCGCACGGCCCGAGGCGCCGCTGCGTGCGATCGCGGGCGCGGGTCATGCCGTGTATCTGGAGCAGCCGCAGCGTTTCAATGCGATCGTTCGAGAATGGGTCCAGGCGAAGCGATGAATCGCCCGCCTATCGCCGTCGCGCTGATCGGTTACGGTGCGATTGGCCAGATGGTGGTCGATGCACTTCGCAATCTCGAGGGTCTGGCACTCGTCGGCTTGCTGGTTCGCGACGGTTCGCTGCAACGCGCCGCGGCCGCCGCGGGCACGGGTGTCGTCGTGACCACCCGCGCCGAAGAGCTGCTTGCCTGCGGCCCGACGATCGTCGTCGAATGCGCGGGCCATGCCAGCCTGCATGCGCATGCCGACGTGCTGCTGCGCGGTGGCGCAGACCTCTTGATCGCGTCGGTCGGCGCGTTGGCCGACGCACAGCTCGAGGCTCGCCTTCGTAACGCAGCGGCAGCCGGCGGCTCGCGCATGCTGATACCGGCGGGCGCGCTGGCGGGCCTCGATGCGCTTGGCGCCGCACGCCGCGCCGGGCTCGATCGAGTCGAGTACACCGGTCGCAAGGCGCCTGCCGCATGGCGGGGGACCCGGGCGGAAAGCGTCGTCGACCTGGGTCGGGTGACAACGCCGACCGTCTTTTTCGAAGGCAGTGCCCGACAAGCCGCGCTCGACTACCCGCAAAACGCCAACGTCGTCGCCGCAGTTTCACTCGCGGGTCTCGGGTTCGACCGGACGGAAGTTCGCCTGATGGTCGAGCCCGGCGAGGCACGCAACCAGCACCGGGTCACCGCATCCGGAGCGTTCGGCGAGCTCTCGACCACGGTCATCGCCCACACCCTTGCGAACAATCCCAAGACGTCGATGCTCGCGCCGTGGAGCCTGGTGCGTGCCCTGGCGAATATCGTCGAGACCATCTCCGTGTAGGTCACAGCGACGGGGCGCTCAGGCGCCGCCGTTACTGCACATCGAACCCCATTGCGATGCCGATCGGCGCATCGCTCCAACGCCGCAGCACACGCCGATCGCCATCCCGCCGGTGACGGCGAGCATCGCGGCGCTGTGCACGCCGACGGCCGCGACCGCCAGCAGCAGCGAGCCCGAGGAAGCGATCTGCCGGGCCGACGCATGGCCCATGCATATCGGGATCAGCCGGCTCGGCTTCAGGCGTTCGCGTGGCAGCACGATGCGGCCGGCGGCGCGGGCTCGTAGCGGTCGTGGTGGCGCACCCACTCCATCTTGTTGGGCACGTCTCGTTCGTCGCGGCCCTTGGGCACGAGATCGAGCATGTTGTAGGTGCCCATCATCACTTCCACGCCGCGCCCGAAGGTGGAGTAGGTGTCAACGGCTGCCATCCGGAGGAAGC
>DAIMIM010000053.1:0-12198 GCA_036722755.1 Caldimonas sp.
CGCCACGGCACGCCGGGCCGCATCGTCCGCCTCAACTACCCCATCGACATGCGCTACGGCGTGCTCTTCGACATTGCCTCGAAAGTACGCCGCGGCGAGCCGGTCGACGTGACCATGGGCCACGTCAACGTCATCTGGCAGGGCGATGCCAACGCGCAGGTGTTGCGCTGTCTGAGGCACTGCACGACGCCTTCGACGCCGCTCAATTGCACCGGTCCGCAAACGCTCTCGGTCCGCTCGCTCGCCACGCAGCTCGCCGCGCGCCTCGGCGTCGAGGCGACCATCGCCGGCCGCGAGGCAGAGACGGCGCTGCTCAACGACGCGAGCCAGGCGACACGGCTGTTCGGCCCACCCGCGGTGCCGCTCGAGACGATGCTCGACTGGGTCGCGGACTGGGTCGCGAACGACCGCCCGAGCCTCGGCAAGCCGACCAAGTTCGAAGTCCGCGATGGCGCGTTCTGAGCTTCGCGATCGTCCGGGTGCCAGCGCGATCCAGCCGATCGCGCTGACGCGGGACGATCTGGCCGGCGGGCTCGCCTTGTCCGACGCTGCCGGCTGGAACCAGACCGCCGACGACTGGAGCCTGTTCATCGGCGCCGGGCATGCGCTCGGCGTTCACGACGCATCCGGCCGTCTCGTCGCCACGGCGGCGACCCTGGGCTACGGTGCACAGGCGTGGATCTCGATGGTGCTGGTCGCCGCCCACGCGAGGCATCGGGGGGTCGCCAGCGCGCTGGTGAGCAGGTGCATCGCCGAGGCGCGTGCCGGCGGCGCCACGCCGGTTCTCGACGCAACCCCGGCCGGTGCCGAGGTCTATCGACGGATCGGTTTCGTTGCCGGCTTCGCGTTCCAGCGTTGGCAAGCTGTCGCGGGCGTCGACAAGCCGAGGCCGGCATCGCTCGACGACGCGGTGGTCGAGTGCGTGGCTTGCGCCGCCGCCGATGGCCGTACCGCACGCGACGCCATCTGCACGCTCGATCGCGCCGCGAGCGGGCTCGATCGCCGTTTGATGCTCGAGGCCTTTCTCGCGCGACCGAGCACGCACGCCTGGCTCGGCGCCCAAGGCGACGGCTTCGTCATCGCACGCGAAGGCCGCCGTGCCTGGCAGATCGGCCCGCTGGTCGCCGCGAGCGATGCGCAGGCCATCGCCTTGCTCGCCGTCGCGGTGTCGGCGTCAGGCGCGCGCATCGTCATCGATGTCCCCGAGCAACGACACTCGATCGGCCAATGGCTCGCGCTGCAGGGGTTCGTTGCGCAACGGTCCTTCGTTCGCATGGCGTTCGGCGCCGCGCCACCGCCGCTGGACGCGCGCAGCATCGTTCTCGCCGGCCCTGAATTCGGCTGATGCATTCATTGCCATGAGCTCCCTCGATCGATGGCGCGATGTCGATGCCTTGCGCGCGCGCTTGCGCGAAGGCCTCGTCATTCCGGCGCACCCTCTCGCGCTCGATGCGGAGCGCCGCTTCGATCGGCGGCGGCAGCGCGCGCTGTCACGCTACTACCTCGACGCCGGCGTCGGCGGCCTGGCGGTGGGCGTGCACACGACGCAGTTCGCGATCCGCGAGGCGGGCCTCTACGAGGCAGTGCTCGAGATGGCGGCCGAGACCGCGCGGCACTGGCAGCGTCCGGCCGAGCCGCCGGTGCTGGTGGCGGGCGTTTGCGGCCGCACCGAGCAGGCCGTCGCCGAAGCGCGCACCGCGATCGGCCTCGGCTACCACGCCGTGCTGCTCAGCCTGGCGGCGATGAAGGGCGCGAGCGAGGACGCGCTGATCGCCCACTGCGAACGTGTCGCCCGCGAGATGCCGCTGATCGGCTTTTATTTGCAGCCGGCAGTCGGCGGCCTCGATCTCGGCGTGGCGTTCTGGGCGCGCTTCGCGGCGATCGACAACGTCGTCGCGATCAAGGTCGCGCCCTTCAACCGCTACCGCACCCTCGATGTGGTGCAGGGCGTCGTCGCCGCTCGCGCCGAGGATCGCGTCGTTCTCTACACCGGCAACGACGACCACATCGTGCTCGACCTCGTCACGCCTTTTTGCGTCCTGCGCGACGGCCGAACGGTGCGGGTGCGCTTTCGCGGCGGCCTGCTCGGCCACTGGTCGGTGTGGACCCAAGGCGCGGTCGAGCTGCTCGAGCGTTGCAAGGTCGCGGTGCTCGAGGCCGGCGGCGCGATCCCGACCGAGCTGCTCGCGCTCGACAGCCGCGTCACCGACTGCAACAGCGCGTTCTTCGACGTTGCCAATGCCTTTCACGGCTGCATCGCCGGCTGCCACGAGGTGTTGCGCCGCCAGGGTCTGCTCCAGGGCATCCAGTGCCTCGACCCGGCCGAGGGCCTGAGCCCGGGCCAGCTGGAGCAGATCGATCGCGTTTGCCGCCAGCACGCCGATCTCGCCGACGACGCATTCGTCGCTGCCAACCTCGACCGCTGGCTCGGCTGACCATGGCGATCGCCATCCATGCGCCGCGGGTCAAGGTGCTCGGCGTCGAGACGTTCGAGCAGCCGTTTCGCCTGCGCATGCCGTTTCGCCTCGGCGCCGCCACGCTCACCGAAAGCAGCCAGGCGATCGTGCGCGTCCGGGTCCGCCTCGACGACGGCCGCGAAGGCTTCGGCTATGCCGCCGAGATGCTGGCCGCGAAGTGGTTCGACAAAAGCCCCGAGCTGTCGGACGCGCAGAACCAGCACCAGCTGCGCAAGTCGATCGAGATCGCGGCCGAGGCCTATCTCGCGGCGCCGCCATCGACGGCATTCGATCTCTTCGCCGACAACCACCGGCACCAGATTCGCGCCGGCCGCGAGCTGGCGCTGCCGCCGCTGGTGGCGAGCTACGGCACGGCGCTGCTCGACCGTGCCGTCATGGACGCGCTGTGCCGCAGCGTCGGCGCCAGCTTCTGGACGGCGATGCGCAGCAATCTCGTCGGCATGTCGCCGCACCCGGTCGTTCCCGATCTCGCGCAGTTCGACTTCACGGCCTTTCTCGCCGGTCTCGAGCCGGTGCGCAGCATCGAGGCGCGGCACACCGTCGGCCTGGTCGATCCGATCGTCGCCGGCGATCAGCCGCCCGGCTCGCGCGTCGACGACGGCCTGCCCGAGACGCTCGACGAGGTCGTCGACGCCTACGGCCAGCGCTGCTTCAAGCTGAAGCTGAGCGGCGATCGCCCGGCCGACATCGAGCGGCTGGTGAAGATCGCCAGCGTCCTCGACACGATCGCCGGCTCGCTGCACATCACGCTCGACGGCAACGAGCAATACGACGATGTCGACCAGGTGATCGAGCTGTGGAGCGCGATGGAAGCCGAGCCGGCGCTGCACAAGCTCTGCGCCGCGACGCTCTTCATCGAGCAGCCGATCAAGCGGCAGGTCGCGCTCTCACGCAGCGTCGCGCCGCTGGCGCACCACCGGCCGGTCATCATCGACGAGTCGGACGGCGACCTCGACGCGTTCGTTCGCGCTCGCGCGCTCGGCTACGCCGGCGTGTCGTCGAAGGACTGCAAGGGCTTCTACAAGTCCATCGTCAACCTGGCGCGCTGCCGTCTGTGGAACGCCACCGGCGACGGCTCCTTCTTCCTTTCCGGCGAAGACCTGACGACGCAGGCCGGCCTCGCCGTGCAGCAGGATCTGGCGCTGGTGGCGCTGCTTGGCCTGGCCGATGTCGAGCGCAACGGCCACCACTTCATCGACGGGTTCGCCGGGCGCCCGAAAGCCGAGGCGCGCGAGTTTCTGCAAGCCCACCCCGACCTCTATCACGACGACGACGGCCAGGTGCGGCTGTCGATCCGCGCCGGCATGCTGGCGCTCGATTCGCTCGACTGCAAGGGCTTCGGCAGCGCCGTCGTTCCCGATCTGTCCGAAACGGCGCCGATGGCAGCGGCCGACTGGCCGACCGGCAGCGTCGATTCGACGGGTCCAGCAGCTCTGTAAGCGCCGCGCGGCGTCGGAACTCTCCGACTCGCGCAGACCCTTCGGCCTGACGTGGCGGGAAAGGCGCCGCCTACTCCGTGCGGGTCACTCCGTTTGCACAATCGACGCAACGCCATCCTGCGTTGTCCCTGACTGGTTGGCCATGACCCGATTGCGCGCTTATGTCGTTGAAGACAGCTCAATCATCCGCGACAACCTGACGGAGACGCTGGAAGAAAACGTGCCCGTCGACGTCGTTGGCACGGCCGAAGACGAGGCGGCGGCGGTGGCCTGGCTGCGCGATCCGGCGCACGGCTGCGATTTGGTCATCATCGACATCTTTCTGCGCGCCGGCAACGGCCTCGGCGTGCTGAAAAGCCTGGCCCAGCTCGACCGGCAGACACAGCGCGTGGTCCTGAGCAACCATGCGACGCCGGAGATGCGTGCCAAGTGCGTCGAGCTCGGCGCCGACAAGGTCTTCGACAAGTCGAACGAGATCGACGAGATGCTCGGCTACGTCAACCGGCTCGCTCAGGCGAACGGTCACTCCATGCCGAGCAGCTTGTAGATCCGCCGCGTGTAGGCGCCGAACGCCTCGTGCGTCTTGATGTCGAGGGTGCGCGGACGCGGCAGGTCGATCTCGAAGTTGTCGGCCATGCGGGCCGGCCCGGCGGTGAAGACGACGACCCGCGTGCCGAGAAAGACCGCTTCCGAGATGCCGTGCGTGACGAAGAGGATCGTCTTGCCCGATTCCTTCCAGATGCGCAGCAGCTCGAGGTTCATCTTCTCGCGCGTCAGGGCGTCGAGCGCGCCGAAGGGCTCGTCCATCAGCACCAGCTTCGGGTCGTGCACGAGGGCGCGTGCGATCGCGGCGCGCTGCTGCATGCCGCCCGAGAGCTCGTAGGGGCGCTTGTCATGCGAGCCGGCGAGGCCGACCAGGGCGAGCAGGCCGCAGGCCCTCTCGCGGCTCTCCGCCATCGGCAGGCCGAGGATCTCCGTGGGCAGCAGCACGTTGTCGAGGATCGAGCGCCACTTCAGCAGCAGCGGCTGCTGGAACACCATGCCGATGTCGCGGGCCGGATCGAAAGGCGTCGCCGTCGAGCCGATCGTCACCGTGCCGGCGTCGTGCGGGTGCAGGCCGGCCAGGATCTTCAGCAGCGTGCTCTTGCCGCAGCCCGACGGGCCGACCAGGCAGGCGAGCTCGCCGGGCATGACGTCGAAGGTCGCGTCGGAAATCGCCAGGTGCGCGCTGGCGCCGCTGCCGTAGCTCTTCGAGACGCCCTCGAGGTGGATGAACGGCTGCGCCGGCATCGCCGCGGTGGCCGCGCTCATGAAAGGCTCGCCCATCGCCGTCACGAGACCCGCGCGTCGGGCACGACGAAGATGCGTTCGAGCAGGATCACCGCGCCGTACAGCAACATGCCGATGAAGGTGATGAGCAGCACCGCCATGAACATCGCCGCCGTGTCGAGCGTCACCTGGACCTGCAGCATCAGATAGCCCAAGCCCTTGTCGGAGCCGAGGAACTCGCCGACGACCGCGCCCGCCACGGCCAGGATCGCGGCCACCTTCATGCCGGAAAAGATATACGGCAGCGCGCCGGGCAGCTGGATCTTGGTGAAGGTCTGCCAACGGGAGCCGCGCAGGCTCTTCACCAGATCGAGCAGGTCGGGCTCGACCTCGCGCAGGCCGCGCACCGTCGTCAGCAGGATCGGGAAGACGCAGATCGAGAACGCGATCATCATGTTCGGCACGATCCCGTACTTGAACCAGACGATGATGAGCGGGCCGAGCGCCACCTTCGGGATCATGTTGAGGCTGACGAGCGGCGGCATCATCAGCGCCTCGAGCGCGCGCGACCAGGTGAAGGCGAGCGCGAGCAGCACGCCGGCGACGAGCGCGCCGATGTAGCCGCCGAAGATCTCGGTGCCCGTGACGAGCGAGTTGCTCCACCACTGGTAGTTCGCGTGGCCCAGCGTCTTGGCGGTGTCGATCGGCGACGGCATCACGAACTTCGGCACGTCGCCGAACTTGACGAACAGGTACCAGAGCACGAGCAACGCGAGGTGCGACGCCACCGCCATCAGCACATGCGCCGAGCGTTCGGAATTCGGGCTCATCGGCGAAGAGGTTTGCAGGCGGCGGGCGTTCGGTCGAGGCGCACCGATCATAGGTCCCGCCGCGGCGGCGACGCCGCCTCCTCGGGGTCATTGCTCTCCCGGGCCCGTCGCGGCGATCGCTAGACTTGGCGGCGTTCTGCAAGCACTTTTCGGAGACGACATGTCCCTTCTTCGCCGCCTCGCCATTTCTGCCGCCGCGTTTGCCGCTGTCCTGTCCGCCGCGCCGGCGATGGCAGAGACCAAGCTCGATTTCATCCTCAACTGGGTGCCGGGCGGCGACCACGCGCCGTACTACTACGCCAAGAAGATGGGCTGGTACAAGGATGCCGGCATCGACCTCAACCTGGAGCCCGGCAAGGGCTCGGCGGTGGCGGTGCAGAAGGTCGGTGCCGGCGCCAACCAGATCGGCCTGGCCGACATGCCGAACGCGCTGGCCCTGCGCGGCAAGGGCGCCGACACGGTGGGCGTCTACAACGTCTACGCCAATTCGCCGCAGGGCCTGTACTGGCTGAAGAGCTCGGGCATCAAGTCGGTGAAGGACCTCGCGGGCAAGAAGATCGGCAACCCGGCCGGCGACGGCGCGCGCACGATCTGGCCGGCGCTGGCCAAGGCCAACGGCATCGACCCGAACTCGGTGACCTGGGTCAACATCGACGCGAACTCGAAGCTCGCGGCCTTGAAGGCCCACTCCATCGACGCGACGACCTCGTTCTACAACATCCACCACATCTTCAAGCGCGAGCTCGGCGACGACATGGGCTTCATCGCCTGGAAAGACGCCGGCCTCAACACCTACGGCAACACCGTCATCGTCAACGCCGACTACCTGAAGAAGAACAAGCCGACCGTCGCCGCCTTCGTCAAGGTGACGCAGAAGGCCTTCCACGCCTGCGTCGTCACGCCCAAGCCCTGCGTGCAGGCGCTGATCGACGCCAACGGCGCGCTCAACTACGACAACGAGATGCAGAACTGGGAGCTGGTCGAGGTGCTGATGCGCGACAAGTATTCGGAGACGGTCGCGCTTGGCATCCTCGACGATGCGCGGATGGCGTCCGACTACGAGCTGGTCAAGGCCTATGTCGGCCTCGATACGCCGTTCGACGTCAAGACCGCGTACACGAACGAGTTCCTCGACCGCTCGATCAAGATGCCGAAATGAGCGTCGGGCGCCGAACGCCTTGCAAGGTCGCGCCACGATGAGCCTTGCCGCGCCGCGCATCAAGACCACCGTCGTCGGCTCCTATCCGGTGCCCGAGTGGCTGCTCGCCGCGCCGTCGGAGCAGGGCCTGATCGACGCCACGCGCGTCGTCATCGCGACCCAGGAAGCCGCCGGCGTCGATGTCGTCTGCGACGGCGAGCTGTACCGGTTCGATCTGAACCACCCCGAGACCAACGGGATGATCGAGTACTTCGTGCGGCCGATGCAGGGTGTGCGCTACGCCATGACCTTCGACGAGGTGATGGCCTACCGCGCCCTGCCGGGCATGCGCTTTCGCACCCGGCCGCCCGGCGTCGTCGACTCGGCCGTCTCGAGCGGCACGCTCGATCTGCCGCTGGCCTGCCAGCGCGCCGCGGCGTTGGCGACGAAGACCTTCAAGTTCACCGTCACCGGGCCGCACATGTTGGCCAAGACGCTGCTGAACCGCCACTATCCCGACACGCCCGAGCTTGCGCATGCGATCGCCGACGTGCTCGCCGAGCAGGTCAGGCACCTCGACGCCGACATCGTGCAGATCGACGAGGCCAACCTGCCCGGCCATCCCGAGGAATGGGAATGGGCCGCCTCGGCGATGAACCGCGTCCTCGACGCCGTCAAGACGACGCCCGCGGTGCATCTGTGCTTCGGCAACTACGGCGGCCAGAGCGTGCAGAGCGGCACCTGGGCGCAACTGATGCGCTATCTCAACGCGCTGCATGCCGACCACGTCGTGCTCGAGTGCGCGCATCGGCCGCCCGAAGAGCTCGCGGTCTTCAAGGATCTCAAGCCCGAGATCGGCTTCGGCCTCGGCGTCGTCGACATCAAGGCGACCGAGATCGAGTCGGCCGATGCGGTGGCTCGCGCGATCGAGCGCGCGGAAACGCTGCTCGGCGGCGGCCGCGTCAAGTACATCCACCCGGACTGCGGCTTCTGGATGCTCAGGCGCCCCATCGCCGACGCGAAGATCCGCGCGCTCGCCAAAGGCCGCGACTTGTTTGAAGGCCGGAGCGCGACTGCCTAGAATGACTCGCGGCCCATGTCGGCCGCTTCGTCACGGAGTTTTCGCACATGGCCAAGAATGCAAGCGACGTTCTCAACAAGCTGAAGCCGCTGCAGGCCAAGCTGCCCAAGAAGGTGGCCCCGTTCCTGCAGAAGGACTGGGACATCCTCTATGCAGCGGCGAAGGAAACCGTCGACGCGCTGCAGAAAGCCGCCGACTCGAGCGAAACCAAGGCTCGGGCCGATCTCGCCACCAAGCTCCGCGAGATCGCGGCGCTGAAGACGACGATCAACGACGGCGTGAAATCGGCGAAGTGGGAAATCGGCAGGGCTCGCACCGCGCAGGCGAGCATGCTCAAGGTCGCGAATTCGCTCGGCCAGGCCATCAAGGACAAGAAGGACGACGCCGGCGCGAAGGAAGTCGGCAGAGCGATCGGCGCCTACGCGAACGTCGCGGTGGGCGAGTTCTCCGGTCTCGAATCGCCGGAGCTGCTCCCGTAGCGGTCGCGGCCCTGCGAATCGTCGGGGCCGCCCCTCGGCCTCAGGTCGTTTTGTACTTGTCGCGCAGCGCCTGCGTGGCGCTGCGCAGCACGCCGAGGTCGCTGCCGACGGCGACGAAGCGAGCGCCCATCGCCAGGTAGCGTCGTGCATGCGCCTCGACCGGCGCCAGGATGCCGATGGCCTTGCCGGCGGCATGCACCGCGTCGAACACCGCCTTGATCGCGGCTTGCGATTCGGGATGTTCCGTGTCGTTGAGGTGACCGTAGGCGGCCGACAGGTCAGCCGGCCCGATGAAGACGCCGTCGATGCCGTCGACCGCGGCGATCTCCTTCGCCGCCTCGAGGCCCTTTCTGCTCTCGATCTGGACGAGCACGCAGATCTGCTCGTTGATCGTCTTGAAGTAGCCCTCGACGGTGCCGAAGCGATTGCTGCGTGTCGAGGTCGACACACCGCGGATGCCCTGCGGCGGATAGCGCGTCGCCTCGACCGCCCGCCGCGCCTCCTCGACCGTCTCGACCATCGGCACCAGCAGGTTGTGAAAGCCGGCATCGAGCAGCCGCTTGATTTCGACCGCATTGTTCGAGGCCGGCCGGGCGATCGGCGCGCTGACGCTGTCCTTGAGCGCCAGGAGCTGCGGGATGAAGGTCGTCACGTCGTTCGGCGCGTGCTCGCCATCGAGCAGCAACCAGTCGAAGCCGGCCAGGCCGAGCACTTCGGCCGAGGTCGGGCCGACCAGCGACGTCCAGCAGCCGATCAGCGTCTCGCCGGCGAGCAGGCGCCTGCGAAAGGAATTCGGGAAGGCCGAGTAGGGTATGGCGGCGCTGCTCATCGATGCGTCTCCGGTTGCGGTCGGTGGCACGTCACTCGAGCTTCACGCCGCCGGCCGCGACGACGCCGGCCCAGCGCTTCTGCTCGTGCTCGAAGAAGGTCGCGAATTCGGTCGGCGTCATGGTGTAGACCTCGGCGCCCTGGACCGTGAGCTTCGAACGGACCTCGGGCGAACGGATGATGCGCGTGAGCTCGGCGTTGAGGCGGGCGACGATCTCCGGCGGCGTGCCCTTCGCGACGAGCAGGCCTTGCCAGGTGCCCGATTCGAAGCCGGGCACGCCCTGCTCGGCGATCGTCGGCACGTTCGGCAACAGCGGCACGCGCGTCGCCTTGGAAACGCCGAGCACCTTCAGCCGGCCCGACTGCACGAAGGGCAGCGTCGCCAGCATGCCGTTCATCAGCACCTGGGTCTGGCCGGCGACCGTGTCGGCGATGGCCTGCGAGCCGCCCTTGTACGGGATGTACTGCCACTTCGCGTGCGTCGCCTGCTCGATGGCGATGCCCGCAAGGTGCGGCGCGCTGCCGATGGCCGTGACCGCGAAGTCGAGCCTGGAGGTCTGCGACAGCGCGACCAGCTCCTTCAGGTTGTTCGCTGGCACCGACGGATGCACGACCAGCAGGTGCGGCGAGTAGGCGAGCATCGTCACGCCGCGCAGATCCCTGGCCGGGTCGAACGGCAGCTTGGCGTAGACCGAGGAGGTGATGGCGAGCGCGCCGACGTCGCAGAGCAGCAGCGTGTAGCCGTCGGCGGGAGACTTGGCGACGTTGTCGGTGCCGGTGTTGCCATTCGCCCCGGCCCTGTTTTCGACGATCACCGTCTGCTTCAGCGCGGCGCCGAGCGGCTCGGCGATCGAGCGGGCGATGATGTCCGACGAGCCTCCGGGCGTGTACGGCACGACGATGCGGATCGTCTTGGCCGGCCACGCCTGCGCGTGGACGGCGGGCGCCGCGAAGGCGGCCAGGGCCAGCGCGAGGCAGGGCGCCAGCATGGCTTGCAGTCGTTGGATCATCGGTGTGGTCTCGTGTCGGGGATGCGCCGTCGCACGCATCGCCGTCGGTCGGGCCGGCCATCGTACCGCCGCGACCGTGCCGGCCGATCGCTGCGCCTGCTCGACGCCTGGTTGCGCGTCGACACGTCCTGATCGATCGCCGCGAGCATGATGGCGGCAAACGAGATTCCCGATTCCGGTCGAACCATGAACACACTGTCGCTCCTTTCGATTGCCGTGGCCGCTGCGCTGGCGGGCTGCAACTCCAACGAACCGCCCGCTGCGGCTCCGGCCGCGTCGACGCCGGGCGTGCAGGCCATGGCCGTGCCGCCAGCCACGGAAGTCTTGCAGCCGGCGGCGGTGGCCCAGCCGCCTCAGGAGGCGCCTGGCCTTCGGCCGCGCGTCGCGCCGTCGTATGGCAACGCGCCGCCGTATCCGAACGCGGCGCCGCCGGCCCGGTACGCAGGCAACGAGCCGCAATACGAGCCGCCGCCGATCTACAGCGCCTACCGTCCGCCGATCTCGCAGCCTGTGCCGGTGGCCGTGCCGTGGGCGCCGCCGCCGATGCTGGTCGAGGCGCCGCCGCCGCCGCCCTCGGCCGATGCGCGGTGGACCGGCGGCTACTGGATCTGGCACGACAACTGGGTCTGGGCGCCCGGTCGCTGGGCCGAACCGCCGCGGCCGCAGTACCACTGGGAGCCACCGTACTACGAGCATCGGCGCGACCGCGTCGTCTTCGTCGACGGCTTCTGGTCACCGCCGGGCGTGGCATTCGTGCCGCCGGCCTCGAACCTTGCCATCGCCCTCGCTGTCGTCGGCGCAGGCATTGCCCTGGGGCGGCCGCCGGTCGGCCCCGAAGGTGTCTTCGTGCCGCCGCCGCCCGGCTCGCGCCGCGGCCTGTTCGTGATGGCGCCGATCGGCACGGCCCCGGCTGTCGTCACCGGCGCGCCACCGATCGTCGCACCCGGCATGCGCGTCACGAACAACGTGAACAGCAACAACCGCATCGCCAACAACGTCGGCAACACGACGACCAACAACCGCAACACGACAATCGTCAACAACATCGCCAATGTGACGATCGAGGCGCCGGCGGGGTCGACGGCCGACCATCGGCCGGTGCATGTGTCGGTGCCGGCGCAAGCGCACCTGGCCGCTGCGCTGCCGCCGGTGGAGCGACAGCGGCCGATGCCGCCTGCCGTCGTGGCGCCTGCAAGTCCGGTCGCGCCGGCGCCGGCCGCGGCCTTGCCGCCTCCAAGCCGCACCGCAGCAGCGGCATCCGCTGCACCCGCGGCCTTGCCGCCGACGCGACCGGCGCCGCTGCCGCCGCGCGTCGAGCGTTCGGCGCCGCCCGATCAGCGCCGGCCTGACGACGTCCGGAAGCGTTTCGAGCCGGACGACCGTGCGCGCCCGCTGACCTCGCAGGCGGCACGCGTCAGTCCGACGCCGACGCCGATGCCGACGAAGCCCGCTCCGGCTCCGGCTCCGCAAGCTCCCCGGCCGAACGAGCATGTGGCTCCTCCGCCCAGGGCTGTCGCGCCGACGCCGACGCCGCCGACGGCTGCGCCGCCAGCCGCCAGAACCGAACCGCGCCAGCAGGATCCTACAATGTCCCTTTGGTCGACGGCAGTTGATCGGCCGCGCGCGGCTCGATCTGCGTCGCGACGT
>DAIMIM010000054.1:0-12131 GCA_036722755.1 Caldimonas sp.
GCATGCCTTCGACGACTTCGAGCTCGCTGTTGAGCGACTTGCCGTCCTCGACGGTAATGACGCCTTCCTTGCCGACCTTGTCCATCGCTTCGGCGATGATCTTGCCGACTTCCTCGTCGCTGTTCGCAGAGATCGTTCCGACTTGGGCGATTTCCTTGCTCGTCGTCGTCGGCTTCGACTGTTTCTTGAGCTGCTCGACCAGCGCCGTGACGGCCTTGTCGATGCCGCGCTTCAGGTCCATCGGGTTCATGCCCGCGGCCACGTACTTCATGCCTTCGCGGACGATCGCCTGCGCGAGCACCGTCGCCGTCGTGGTGCCGTCACCGGCGATGTCGGAGGTCTTGGAAGCGACTTCCTTGACCATCTGCGCGCCCATGTTCTGGAGCCTGTCCTTGAGCTCGATCTCCTTGGCGACCGAGACACCGTCCTTGGTGACCGTCGGGCCGCCGAACGAGCGCTCGAGCACCACGTTGCGGCCCTTGGGGCCAAGCGTGACCTTGACCGCGTTGGCGAGGATGTTCACACCCTCGACCATGCGCGCGCGGGCGTCGCCGCCGAATGAAACGTCTTTTGCTGCCATGTTGTTTTCTCCTGAGCCTTTACTTCTCGACCACGGCGAAGAGGTCTTCTTCGCGCATCACCAGCAACTCGTCGCCATCGACCTTGACGGTCTGGCCGCTGTACTTGCCGAACAGAACGCGGTCGCCCTTCTTGACATTCATGGCGACGATGTCGCCCTTGTCATTGCGCTTGCCGGGACCGACCGACAGGACTTCGCCCTGGTCGGGCTTTTCGGCGACGTTATCGGGAATGACGATGCCGGAAGCGGTCTTGGTTTCCTGCTCCACGCGCTTGACGATCACGCGATCGGCCAACGGACGAAGTTTCATGGGATCTCCTTGATGAGTTCGAGCCTGCTTGCAATTGAAGGATGTGGGCGCTGATTCACTTGATGCGAATCCGAAGCTCGACGCCTCGCTGCTGCCCGGTTAGCACTCAACTGACCCGAGTGCTAGCAGAACGCATTATAGGGAGCCAAGGCGCCCTTTCAAGGCCATGACCCGAACTTTGCCGTCGTCGACGCGACTGTCGCGTCGCCCCGTGCTGACTACAGTCCGGCATGGCCAAGCCCGTGATCGCCCTCGACGCCGACGGCGTGCTGCTCGACTTTCACCTCGGATATGCAGGCGCGTGGCAACGTGCCTTCGGTGTGGCGCCGCTCGAGCGCGACCCGCTGGCGTACTGGCCGATGGATCGCTGGGAGGTCGAGCGCCTCGACGAGGCCAGGCGGGTCCACTTCAGGAAGCACTTCGATGCGACCTTCTGGACGACAGTGCCTGCGATTCCCGGTGCGGTCGACGCTTGCCAGCGGCTGCACGCCGCCGGGTTCGATCTCGTCTGCGTCTCGGCGCTCGAATCGGAATTCGAGGCCGCGCGCCTGCGCAACCTGCGCGACCACGGCTTTCCGATCGAGCGCGTCATCGCGACGGGCAACGCGTCGGGCGAACGCAGCCCGAAGGCCGATGCGATTGCCGAGCTCGACCCCGAGGCCTTCGTCGACGACTACCTGCCCTACCTGCGCGGCATTCCTGCGCACGTGCACACGGCGCTGGTGCTGCGGGCGCCGAACGGGAGCCCGAACTCAGGCGCCGAGATGGCTCTGGCGAAATCCGTTCACGATGATCTGGGTGGGTTCGTCACCCACTGGCTCGAGCGCTGACGCGTGGCGCCGTCATTTGCGAAAGTTGTCGAGGCTCGAAGGCGGCGTGTAGCCGAGGTCGCGGGCCCGGGTCTCGTATTGCGCCGCGGGCACAGGCTGGTCTTGGCGACGATAGAACACCGCCAGCTCGTACGAGGCGATGCCGTTGCCGAGCGCCGCCGCATATTGCAGCCAGCCTTCGTAGCGGTTCGGATCCGGCCCGATGCCGCTCTCTCCGGTCTGGTAGGCGCGGGCGATGCGCGCCGCCGCGTCCTTGTCGCCGCGCGCCGCCTTGCGCCACTCGGCGAGCCAGTGGGCGTCGGTCGTCTTCGGCTGGAACGCGCTGCGAAAGAGCCGGACCTCGTTGCTGCGAAGGACCCGAACTGCATCGGCGGCGCCCTCGTGCGCCACTTGTGCGCCACCGGCCAGGCGGCTGGCGGGAAAGCGCTGCAGATAGGCTTCTGAGAGCTTGACGATGTCGGCAGGCCAGAGGTTGTCCTGCAGCTCGGCCCAGGCGGCGGCTTCTTCGGCGGCGTTGACCTGGGGCGGCGCGAGGTCAGTCGTTCTGTGCGGCGTCAGGCTGAAGCGCACTTGGGTGTTCTCGGCGATGAAGGGGAACTGGGCGAAGGCGCGGATCGCCTGGACCGGGAAGTTCTGCATCGTGTTCTGCACGTCGATCTTGACCAGTCGGAAGAAGTCGGAGAACGAGATCTCGTCGGCGGCCGAGGCGAGCAGCTTGACGAGCGAGGCGGTGTAGAACGTGCTGCGTGTCTCGACCGCCGGTGCGATCGCCGGCTTGCCCGCGCCGGTCGAGAAGACGATGAGGCAGCCGAGCGGCGCTTCCACCTGGTTGAAGCCGTCGGTCGCCGTGAGGGCAGCGCGCAAGGACGTGCGGCATGCATCGATGACGGCGATCGTCAGGCCGGAAGAGCGGCGCGGCAGCTGGTCGATCACATCGCGGCGAAGGTGCAGGCTGCTCTTGAGCAGCGTGTCTTCGCGCGCATCGGGCGCCACGCCGGCGCCGAGCATCAGATTCTCGGCATCGACCTGCATGCCGTGGCCGGTGTAGTAGAAAAGAATCGTCGCGTCGGCCGGCGATGTCGCCGCCGTCTTCGCGAACGCCTGGATCGTGCTCTGCAGCTGCGCAGGATTCTGGTCCAGCGCGGACGTCACCTTGAAGCCGCGCTTTTCGAGCGCCGCGGCGAGGTCTCGCACGTTCTTGTGCGTCGGCGGCAGATCGAATGGCTCCGGATAGGCGCGATTGCCGATCAGCAGGGCCAGCCGCGTCGCGCCCGCCGCATCGGCAGCCGGATCGGCCGCGAGTTGGCCCAGCGCGCGGCCGGACCAGCCGAGCCCCGTGGTCAGCAGCGGCAGCGAGACGAGCGCGCGGCGTTGTTCGTCCGGGCTCATTCGCAGCGCAGCGACTTGGGCTTGATGTCGCAGACGTCTGGAAGCTTGATCGATTCGCGCCCGACCGTCGCCGGTCGCCCGGCGCCGACTTCGGCAATCACGCCCGAGCGCAGTCGGGATGACACGTTCTCGGTGCGGACGGCTTCCTCGAAGCGAGCGTGGCGCGCTTCCTCGATCAGCGCGATCACCGCGGCGAGCGCACCGGCTTCCTGTGGCGTGCGCGGTGCGTCGCCGTTGTAGAAGATGCGGATCTCGGTGAGCTTGCCGTTGCCGTCGTAGAAGGGGCGCGCTTGCGCGGCGCCTCCGAGGAAGATGACGGCGTTGTCACCGCTCGCTCTCTTCGGACGCGCCGTGATGAAGCCGCCCTCCGCGCCGCCTACCTGGATGCGGATGAAGCCATCGGTGTTCGGCAAGCCGAAGCCGCCGCCTTTGGCGAGCGCCTGCGGCGTCAAGACGAAGGTGAGGCCGGGTATCGAGGTCTGCGAACCCTGTACGTTGTTGAACGGCAGCCTGGCCCGGATCAGACCGTCCGTGCCGGTCGTCAGCACGTCGGCGGTGACCTTGATGACGTCACCCTCGAGGCCTGCCTGCAACATCGTCTGGTCGCCGTCGGTCGGCGGCGCTCCGGCGACGTGAATTTCGCTCGATGCGATGCGAATGAAGCCGAGCGTGATCGCAGTCGAGCCGTTGAAGCGGCTCGGGTCGTTGTCGCCGAGCGTGCCGCTCACCGCCGAGATCGAGCCGAGCAGGGCGTTGCCGGGTTGGTCGAGCAGGAGCGATCCGCCCTTCGGTGAGCGCAAGGCGATCAGGCTTCCGACGGCCGAGCCGAGCGTGGCGCCGACGTCTTCGACGATGGTTCCGCTTGCTTCCTTGACCGGCACGAATCCGAACGTGATGGTCTTGCCCGCGTACTCCGGGTCGGCGATGTCGACCGCCGCCGGCGTCGCGTTCGACGTCAGGACGAGCGTGCCGCCGTTCAGTTGCAGCGCACCGGTGAGATGCAGCACGCCGTCGCTTTCGATGGCGCCGCCGTTGGCGAGCGTCACGGTTCCGAGCTTGAGATCGGTCGAGTTGCGGAGCTGCAGCGAATCGGCGGTGGCGCTCACGGTGTCGTCGAAGCGATTGGCCGTCTGCGTTGCCGTGATGGCACCGCCGACAAAGGAGATGGCCACGCTCGCCGTCAGCGGATCGTTGTAGGTCTGGGCGCCGCTGGTGAGGACGCGAGCCCGACCGGTGCCGTCCGCGGTATCGAACACCGTGCGTTCGCCGGTCGTGCCGTTCCAGTCGGCAGCCGACGCGTTGTTGTCGGTGACGAGGCTCTTCAACGCCGTGACCGTGCCGATCGGGCCGCCGATGCGTGTCGTGCCGCCGCTGTTGAGCGCCAACGCGAACGCGCCGTCGACGCTGCCGGCGAGATCGATGTTGCCGGTCCCGGTCTGCAACGTCGTGTCGGCGCGCAGTACGAGGTTGCCGACGCCGATCGCGCCGCCGCCGTCGGCGCGGCCGACGATGTCGGCGCTGAATCCGGTGGCGCCGTTGAGCGTCGCCTGGGAGATCTGCAGCGTTCCGGCGCCCCCGGCGATGCCGATGGACAGGCTCGGATCGAGCGGCGCGATGCTCAACGTGCCCGTGCCGATACCCGTGATCGAGGTCGCACCGCCGAGTGCATTGGTCTGCAGAGTCAGGTCGGCAGCGCCGCCGACAGGGCCGCCGAACGTCAGCGACGCACCGGTGAGCCGCGCGTTGCCGCCGAGCTGCAGCGCGCCGGAGTAGCTCTGCGCGCCGGTGGTCTCGATGCTCGCTCCGGCGAGCTGGACCGCAGCGCCGCCGTTGGCGGCCAGGCTGGCGAGCGGCGCGGTGGCACCGACCGCCGCTGCGAACGAGACGGTGCCCGCGCTCTGCAGCACCAGATCGAATGCGCCGTCGAGCGTGTCGCCGAATGCGAGCGACGTCGCGGCGAGCGATGCTGCGGCGCCAAGCGTCACCTTGCCGGCATAGGTTTGCGCGCCCGACGTCGTCACCGAGCCGGCGTCGAGCTGCAGCGGCCCGGTGACGGCGAGGCCGACGAGCGGCGTCGCCGCACCGACCGCAGCGCCGAGCATGACGCCGCCGCTGCCGTTCAGGACGAGGTTGTGTGCGCCGTCGACCGTTCCCGCGAGCTTGAGCGTCGTTGCGGTCAGCGTCGCGCTGGCGTCGAGCTGCAGCGCGTCGTTGTAGGTTTGGCCGCCGGTCGTCGTGACGTTGCCGCCGAGGTGCGTGGTGCCTGCGGCATCGGTCGTGAGACCGCTCAGCGCGGCGGAGCTGCCGACGGCGGCACCGAAGGTCGTCGTCGCCGCATTGACGGTGAGCGCGTGCGCGCCGTCGAGCGTGCTGCCGAAGCTCACCGACGACCCGGTCAGAGCGCTGTCGGATGTGAGCGTCGCGGCCCCGACGAAGGTCTGCGCGCCGGTGCTTGTGATGCTGGCGCCGATCTGCGAGGAGCCATTGACGGTGAGCGTGTCGAGCGCTCGCGCCGCGCCGATCGTGCCGGTGAAGGACGTCGTGCCGGTGGTGACGACGGTGATGTCGCGTCCTGCGCCCGCGGCGCTGTCGACTGTGCCGTTGAAGGCGACGTTGCCGCTGCCCGCGCCGATCGCCAGATCGGTCGGCAGGACGACGCTGGCGACGTTGATCGCGCCGCTTCCGTCGGCGCGGCCGAGCGTCAGCGTGGGAACGCCGGCCAGCGTATCGAGCAGACCCTGCGAGACCTGGAGCGTGCCCACGCCGCCGGCGACGCCCAAGGACCCCGTGGTGTCGTGCGGCGCCAGGCGCAGGCTTCCGCCGGCGCCTGCGCTGACTGGGCCGGCGACGCTCAACGCGTCGGTCAGCACGGTGACGGCGTTGCCGCCGATTGCCACCGACCCGCCTGTGGTGATCGCGCTCGCCGACAGGGTGGACGCGGCCGTGATCGTGAGCGGGCCGCCGAAGTTCTGGCTTGCGTTGGTCGTCGTGCTGGCGCCGAGGCTCGTCGCTCCCGTCACGTCGAGGCGTCCGAGCGCAGCCGTGCCGCCGACCGCGCCGCCGATCGCGCCTGCGAACGTCGTCAGGCCGCCGGTGGCGACACCGAGATTTTCCGATTGACCGGCCGCGCTCGTCACCGTGCCGGTGAAATTGGCGTTGCCCGATCCGCTCTGCACAACGAGCCGTGTCGGCAGGACGATGCTGCCGAACGAAAGATCGCCGGTACCGTCGGTGCGGCCGAGCGTCAGGCTGTTGAAGCTCGCGAAACGGTCGAGCGTTGCCTGGCTGACCTGCAGCAGGCCGGCGCCGCCGGCGACGCCAATGCTGGCGCCTTGCGTCGCCGTCGCCAGCGTCGCGTTGCCGGTGCCGGTGAGCGCGCCGCCGAGCGTCAATGCGTCGGTCTGCAGGCCGAGGTCGAAGGCGCTGGCGACGATGCCGTTGCCGAAGCTCAGGCTCGAGCCGGTAAAGCCGGTGCTGCTGCCGAGCGTGACGGCCCCGGAATAGATCTGCGCTCCGGTCGTGGTCACGCTGCTCGCCAGCGTGATGTTACCGGTGACCGTCAGTTGCGCGGCGTTGGCGATGGCGGCGCCGGCGTGAACTGCGTCGGCTGCCGCATTGGTGCTGAACAGGCCAAGGTCGTGCCCGCGTGCGTCGACAGCGCCGCGCAGATCGAGCTTGCCGGCGCCGGCGTCGAGCGTCGCGTTGCCGGTCAGCGCCACCGTGCCGGTGTAGGTTTGCGTTCCAGTGCTGGTGACGTTGCCGCCCAATGCGACGTTGCCGTCGACGTCGAGCACGCCGAGATTCGTGGCCGGCCCTGCGATGGCGATGGCGTTGGCAGCCCCGCCTGTGCTGGACAGCGTCAGGTGATGCGAGGCGCCGTTGAGTCCGTTTTGGAGTGCGATGGTCGACGCACCGGCATCGAGAGCGGCATCGACGGCGAGCGTCACCGTACCGACATAGAGCTGGTTGCCTGTCGTGAGAACGTTCGCGCCGACCGTGCTGAGGCCGTTGGCGGTGAACTGCGTGGCGTTGGCGATGTTGCCGCCGACATGGATGGCGTCGGCTGCGCCGTTGCTGCTCGCGGCCGTCAGCGCATGGCCGCCGCCATCGACGGCGCCATGCAGATCGACCTTGCTCGCGCCTGCATCGAGGGTCGCATCGGCGGTCAGCGCCAGCGTACCGCCGTAGGTCTGCGTTCCGGTGCTGGTGACGTTGCCGCCGAGGACGGCGTTGCCGCTCGTGGTGAACACGCCGACGTTGCCGACGTTTCCGGCGTACGTGATCGCATTGGCGACGGCATCGGTGCTGGTCAGGCTCAGGTTGTGCGTGCCGCCATCGATGTTGCCCAGCACCTTGATGTCGCCCGCGCCCGCGTTGAGTGTCGCATCGGTGGCGAGCGAGAGGTTCCCGGCGTAGGTCTGGTTGGCGGTCGTCGTGACGTTGCCGTTCAGCGTGATCGTGCTTCCCGACGTGATCGTCAGGGTCTGTCCGGCGCCGACCACGACCGAGCTCAGATTGATGGCGTTCGCGTCGCTCAGGTTGATCGCTCCGCCGGTCAGCGCGACCGTTCCGAAATCGTTGGCGCTGTTCGTCGCGTTGATGCCACCCAGCGCGATCAGCGTGACTGCGGGAGCGGTGACCGGCCCGGCGTAGGTCTGGCTGCCGTCGGTTCGGATCGTGCCCGAGAGCGCCGTCGCGCCGCCGGCGTCGCTGATGCTGCCTGTGAGCTTGAAGGTCGATCCGGTGATGCTGTCGGCGCCGACGCCGGCCTGCAGATTGCCGACGCCCTGGAACACCTGGGCGCCGCCGACGGTGATCTGGTTGTTGCCCGTGATCGCGAACGACTGTCCGGCGGCGTCGCCCTGCAGCGTCGTGTTGGTCGAGTTGCCGATCAGGTTGCCGACGTTGCTGAAGGTGCCGGCGATGCCGACGCCGCTGACGCTGCTGCCGCCGGTGTTGAAGACGATGGTTGCCGAGGACTTGTTGCTCAGGTCCAGCGTGTTCAGACCGCCGCCGCCGTCCAGATTGCCCGTCAGCGTGCCGGCGTTCTGGATCAGGAACGTGTCGTTGCCGGCGCCACCGGTCAGGTTGCCGACGCTCGACAGCGTCGTGACGTTCACGCCATCGGTCAGCGTGCCGCTGTCCGGACCGGTGAGGTCGAAGGTCGATGGTGCGGCGGTGCCGACGAGGGTCGTGCCCACGCCGTTGCCGGTCACCACGTCGTTGCCGGCCGTGGCGCGGACGGTCACCGTGCGCCCTCCCGTCCAGCCGGCCGCGTTGATGCTGTTGTTGCCCGTCCCTCCGATCAGCGTGGCCGACGTGAGGTTGGCGAGCACGACGTTGCCGGCCGCGGAACGGCCGAGCTGGGCGTCGCCGAGCGTCAGGTTTTCCGTGCTGCCCGCGGTCGCGACGAGCGAATTCGCGGCGCCGCTGCCGCCGTCGATGCTGCCGAGCGCGAAGCCGGCGCCGATCGCGAAGCTGTCGGTGGCGGTGCCGCCGACGAGGTTGGGCACGCCGCTGAACGTCGTCGTGCCGACGCCATCGCTGACGCTGCCGCCGTTGTTCGCGGTGACGGTGAAGGTCGAGGCCGTGTTGGCGCCGGTCAGTGTCGAGCTGGTGCCGTTGCCGACCAGCGTCGTGACGTTGCCGTAGGTTCCGCTCAAGCCGCTGGCCGTCCCGGAGCTCGCGCTCGCCAGGCCGAAGTTGGCGGTGGAGCGAGCCGACAGGTCGAGCGTGTTCGTGGCCGCATTGCCGCCGTCGATGTTGCCGGAGAGCGAGCCGGCGTTGGCGATCGCGAAGCTGTCTGCTGCCGTGCCGCCGGCGAGCGATGCGACGCCGCTGAAGCTCGTCGTGCCGACGCCGTCGTTGACCGTGCCGGCGTCGCTGCCCGTGACCGAATAGGTCGAGCCGGTGTTGCTGCCGGTCAGGGTCGAGCTCGTTCCGTTGCCCACCAGCGTGGCGACGTTGCTGTAACCGCCGCCGATGCCGCTGGCCGTGCCCGACGCCGCGCTCGTCAAGCCGAAGTTGGCGGTCGTGCGGGCCGAGAGGTCGAGCCTGTTCGCGCCAGCGCCGCCGTTGATGCTGCCGTTCAGCGAACCGCTGTTGGCGACGGCGAAGTTGTCGGCGCCGCTGCCGCCGACGAGCGACGCGACACCGCTGTAGCTGGTGGTGTTGACGCCGTCGTTGACGGTTCCGGTATTCGGGCCGCTCACAAAGTACGTCGAGGCGGCATTGGTGCCGCTCAACGCGGATGTGGTGCCATTGCCCACCAGCGCGGCGACGTTGCTGTAGCCGCCGGTGACGCCGCTGGCCGTGCCCGAGAAGGCGGTCGTCAAGGCGAAATTACCCGTCGCACGGGCGGAGAGGTCGAGCGTGTTCGCGCCTGCGCCGCCATTGATGCCCCCACCCAGCGAGCCGGCGTTGCCGACCGCGAAGAGATCGGCGCTGCTGCCGCCGACCAGTGAGGCGATGCCGCTGAAGCTGGTCGTGCCGACGCCGTTGTCGACGGTGCCGGCGTTGCTGCCGGTGACGGCATAGGTCGAGCCGGTGTTGCTGCCGGTCAGGGTGGACGTGGCACCGTTGCCGACGAGGGTGGCGATGTTGCTGTAGCCGCCGATGCCGATGCCGGTGGCACTTCCCGACGTGCCACCAGTGAGGTCGAAGCCGACCGCGCCGATCTTGGCGCTCAGATCGAGCGTGTTCGCGCCGCCGCCGCCGCCGCCGTCGATGCTGCCGGCGAGCGAGCCGGCGTTGGCGACGACGAAGCGATCGGCCCCGCTGCCGGCGACGATGCTGCCGACGCCGACGAGGTTCTGCCCGCCGACCGAAAACGTGTTCGATCCGGTGACCGCGTAGGTCTGGCTGGCGTTGCTGCCGAGGAAGGTGGTGTTGGCGCCGTTGCCGATGACGCTGGTGATGCCGGAGATGGCGCCAAGGACGCCCGTCCCCGTGGTCGCTCCCGACTGACTGATCGTCACGGCGCCGAGCTTGCCGCTCAGGTCGAGTGTGTCGTTGCCGCCGACTCCGGTGACGCCGCCGCTGAGCGTGGCAGCGCCGCCGATGTTGAAGGTGTCGACGCCGGCGCCGCCCGACAGATTGCCGACGCCGGCGAACGTCGTTGCTCCGGCGTTGGCAGTACCGGCGTCGGCGCCCGTGACGAGGATCGTCGCGCCGGTGGGCGGAGCGACGAGCGTCGTGTTCACGCCGTTGCCGGTGAGCACGTCGGCGCCTGCGCTCAGCTGCAGCGCGAGCGTGCCGGACCAGAGGCTGCCGTCGATCGTGTTGGCGCCGCTGCCGCCGACGAGCGTTGCCGAGCCGATGTTGGAAAGAGCGATCGCCGGGCCCGCCGTTGCGGAACGGGCGAGCGTCGAATTCGAAAGCGTCAGGTTCTCGCCGGGGCCGGCCGTGTCGGTGATCGAGTTCGCTGCGCCGGTACCGCCGTCGACGCTCGTGAGCGCGAAGCCCGCGCCGATCACGAAGCTGTCGGCCGACGCGCCGCCGACGAGGTGCGGCATGCCGGAGAAGGTGGTCGTTCCGGCGCCGGCATCGACGGTCCCCGCGTCGTTGCCGCTGACGGTGAACGTCGAAGCGGCATTGCTGCCCGTCAGCGTCGACGTGCTTCCGTTGCCGATCAGTGTGGCGACGTTGCTGTAGCCGCCGGCGACGCCGCTGACGGTACCCGCAGCCGCCGATGCGAGGCCGAAATCGGCGGTCGCGCGTGGCGCGAGGTTGAGCGTGTTGCCGCCGCCGCCGCCGTCGATGCTGCCTGTCAGCGTACCGGCCGTGGCGATTGCGAAGCTGTCGGCACCGCCGCCGCCAACCAGCGAGGCGACGCCGCTGAAGGTGGTGGTGCCGACGCCGTCGTTGACGGTTCCGGCGTTGGTGCCGGCGACGGAGAACGTCGAGCCGGTATTGGATCCGGTGAGGGTCGAGGTGGTCGCGTTGCCAGCGAGCGTGCCGACGTTGCTGTAGCCGCCGAGGACGCCGCTGGCGGTGCCGGATGTCGCACTCGCCAGGCCGAAGTTGGCAGCAGCCCGGCCGGACAGGTCGAGCGTGTTCGCGCCGCCGCCGCCGTTGATGCCGCCGCTCAGCGAGCCGGCGTTGCCGATCGCGAAGCTGTCGGCGCCGACGCCGCCGCTCAGGGAGGCGACGCCGCTGAAGCTCGTCGTGCCGACGCCGTCGTCGACGGTGCCGGTATTGGCGCCGCCGACGGCAAAGGTCGAACCGGTGTTCGTGCCGGTCAGCGTCGACGTGCTGCCATTGCCCGCCAGCGAAGTAATGTTGCTGTAGCCGCCGGCCACGCCGCTGGCCGTGCCAGACGACGCGCTGGTCAGGCTGAAGTTGCCGGTCGTTCGGCCGGACAGATCGAGCGTGTTCAAGCCCGCGCCGCCGCCGGCGTTGATGCTGCCGCTCAGCGAGCCCGCGTTGGCGACGGCGAAGATGTCTGCGGCCGTGCCGCCGACCAGCGAGGCGACGCCGCTGAAGCTGGTCGTGCCGACGCCGTCGTTGACCGTGCCGGCGTTGGCGCCGGTGACCGCATAGGTCGAGCCGCTGTTGGTGCCGGTCAAGGTCGAGGCGCCGCCGTTGCCGACCAGCGTCGAGAGGTTGGCGTAGCCGCCGCCGATGCCGGTGGCGCTGCCCGAGGCGGCGTTGGTCAGGCCGAAGCTGACCGCGCCCGCCTTGGCGCTCAGATCGAGCGTGTTCGTGCCCGTACCGCCGTCGAGGCTGCCGGTCAACGTGCCGCCTGCCTGGAGCGCGAAGGTGTCCGCACCCGCTCCGCCGATGATGTTGCCGACACCGCTGAAGCTGGTCGTGCCGGTGCCATCGTTGACCGTGCCGCCGTTGACGGAGCTGACCGCGAACGTGGAAGCCGTGCTGGTGCCGGTCAGGGAAGAGCTCGTGCCATTGCCGACCAGCGTGGCAACGTTGCTGTAGCCGCCGGTGACGCCGCTTGCCGTGCCGGACGTGGCGCTCGTCAGGCCGAAATTCGCCGCGGTGCGCGCAGACAGGTCGAGCGTGTTGC
>DAIMIM010000055.1:0-12086 GCA_036722755.1 Caldimonas sp.
CGCTGCCGCCCGCGAGTACCGGGGACTTCTCGACACCCTGGACGGCGACGTGCGCAAGCACCTCGAGCTGTCTTCATCCGTCATCGCCGAGCTGATGCCCGACCGAAAGGGCAGGGCGTGGGCTCGGCCACCCGCCTCCAACCTCACGGAGAGTCCGCCATGAGCGCAGATCCATCCCTCGACGCCATCCTTATCGAGTGGGGCGATCGCCTCTTCTATCCGGGCAACCGGATCGTCAAGTCCCGCACGCCTCGCCTGCGCTGGGGCACGAGCCGCGCCAGTTTCATCCGTAGCCGGATCGAAGCCGCCGTCCGCAGGGCGCCGCAGGTCATGGTCAAGGTCACCGGGGGAGGGCGGGGCATGAAGGCGATCGCTGCCCACTTCCGCTACATCACCAGGAATGGCAGGCTCGAGATCGAGGACGACCGGGGCGTGGTCGAGCGTGGCAAGGACGCCTTGCTCGACATCGAGCGCCAGTGGCGGTTCGGCGGTGCCTACATCGGCGACAGTGGCCACCGGCGCGAGGCCTTCAACGTCATGCTGTCGATGCCACGGGGTACCGATCCGCAGACCGTGCTGTTCGCGGCCCGGGAGTTCGCGAAAATCGAATTCGCCGACCACCGATACGTGATGGTGCTGCACGACCACCAGGCGCATCCGCATGTGCATCTGTCGGTGAAGGCCGAGTCCAGGCACGGGCAGAGGCTCAACCCGCGCAAGGCCGATCTGCATCGCTGGCGGGAGAGATTCGCGGAGCAGCTGCGCGAGCGGGGGGGATCGACGCCGAGGCGACGCGGCAGATAACCCGTGGGAGATATCGCAAGCGGGACGACCTCTGGCAAGTCAAGGCAAGGAAGGAAGGGCGGCTGCGGAGGGGCACGCAGTCGACCATTGCTTCCACTCAGCTCAGCCGCGAAGCAGCTGTTGATGCCTGGCACAAGATCGCACTCGCCTTGGCGAACTCCGAGAGTCGCGAGGATCAGGTTCTGGCTAGGGAAATCGTTGAGTTTATGAAGGACGAGCCCACGCGTCGTCGTTCGCAGCAACCTCAGCGAAAGCTCGAGCCACCGGCGGTAAGACGCGAGATGGAGCAAGCACCTCAGCGCGTTCAATCCATCGCTGGGTGCGATAGGAAGGGCCCAGAGATGGAACGATAGGGCCGGATCGTGTCTCGAGGTACCGAAGGTGCTTCGAGGCAATCGAACGTCTGCTTATAAGAGGCCACGGCAACGATGCTGACCGGCGCAGGTCGACCCCTTGCGCGTCGTGCCACGGCCTGCGCGGCGAGGGGCTACCCGACACCTTCCCGCGGCTCGACGGGCAGCACGCCGAATATCTGGCAACCAGCTTCGCCGCTTCCGCGACGGACGTCGCAGCGACGATGTGCAGGCGCATGATGCGGCGGGTGGCCGTGCCGCTCTCCGACGACGACATCGAGGCGCTGGCGCAGTATCTGGCGGCGCTCGGCTGAAGGGAGTGCGCGGCTCGCCTCGCGCGGCCGCTCGACAGTTATCCTGGCGCCGATGGAAGCACCCACTGGATCACGCGGCGCAGGGTCGTCGCCTGCACCAGGATGCTGAAGATGACGACGCCGTATGCCGTCGAGATCATCGCCTCACGTCCGTCGAACGCCGGCAGCGAAAGGGCCAGGGCGATCGAGATGCCGCCGCGCAAGCCACCCCAGGTCATGATGACGATCGCCGGCCGCCGGATCTCGCGCAGGCGCGGCGTGACCAGGACGGCAGCGCCGACGCTCAGCCAGCGCGCCGCCAGGACCAGCACGATGCCGGCTGCCGCGAGGACCAGTTGGGAGAGCGAAAACGTGAGCGTCATCATCTCGAGGCCGATGAAGCCGAACAGCAGCAGGTTCAGCAGCTCGTCGAGCACCTCCCAGAAGCCGAACAGGCGCTTCGCCGTGACTTCGGACATGGCGTCCCTCTTGCCGCGATTGCCGACGATCAGACCCATCAGCACGGTCGCGATCGGCGCCGAGACGTGCAAGGCCTCTGCCGCGGCATAGCCGCCGGTGGCGAGCGCCAGGGTGATGAGGATCTCGACCGGATAGCTGTCGACGCCGCGCAGCATGAAATAGCCGAGGTAGCCGGCCGCGACCCCGAGGAGAGCGCCGCCGAAAACCTCGACGACGAAGAGTTCCGCGGTTGAACTGAGGCCGACCTCGGCACCGCCGCCGACCAGCGCCAGCAGGGTCAGGAAGACGACCACGCCGGTCCCGTCGTTGAACAGGCTCTCGCCGGCGATCCGCATCTCGAGGCTCTTCGGCACGCCGACGCGCTTGAGCACAGCGAGCACGGCGACGGGGTCGGTGGGCGAGATCAACGCTCCGAAGAGAAGGCAGAAGAGCCAGGGAATCGCCAGGCCCAGCGCCTGGGTGACGGCGAAGAACCCGGCGCCGATCAGCAGCGTGGACGCCACGACCCCGAAGGTGGCCAGCGCGAGGATCAGCCATTTCTCCTTGGCGACCTCGGCGAAGTCGATGTGCAGGCTGCCGGCGAAGAGCAGTAGGCCGAGCACGCCGTTGAGCAGGATGCCGGGGAAATCGATGCGCTCGACGGCGACCCTGACTTCGGCGGCCACGGCGGCATCGAAATGCGCCAGCACGACGGCGGCGATCGACACGACGACGCCGATCGCAGTGATGCCGATCGCATCCGGCAACCGCACGAATCGGTGATTCAGATAGCCGAAGACGGCGACCAGGCAGACGATGACGCCGATGACCTGGAATGCGCTCATGCGAATGCATTTTCTCCTGCCACAAGGCCGAACCGTGGCGCGTCAGGCTTTTTCCTTTGTCCTGCGGCGGCGGGCATTGCGGGGGGCTGCGCGATGTCGAAAGCGGCCCGTGCCCGGTAATCCCGCTGCGTGGACCGGCCCGCCCGCCCTTGGCCACCCGATCGCCTGCACCGCCGCGTTCGCTATGCGGACGAGTCGAATGCGGCCGCCCGCTCTACGCGGTGCGGTCGTTCGGTCACCGCCTAGCGCCGCCTCGACCCATCGCCGTGCTGGCCCGCATGAGAGCTTCCGCGGCAGCTGTGTTCCAAGGTCAGTGCCGCGAATAGTTCACGTTCGTGGGCTTGTACATTTGTACAAATGGGGATGTATCATCTCCTCCGAATGTTTCGCGCGACGTAGCATCGATTCGCCCACACGTCTTCCATCCTGGCACTCGGAGCACTTCAGATGAATAGGTTCCAGACTTGCGTGATCGTGGCTTCTCTGGGCGTTGTCCTCGGCGGCTGCAGCAGTACTCCCGTCACGCCCCCCGCGGCGCAACCTGCACCGACGCCGGCGCCGCCAGTCGCGCAGCTGGCCCAGCCGACGAATGCCGCGTCGTCGTCCGTGGTCACTGTTGTTCCCCCCTACCTTGACCCCACCAGCTCGATCTCTCGGGAGCGCAGCGTCTACTTCGACTTCGACGACTTCTCCGTCAAGAACGAGTACGTCGGCCTGATCCGGCTCCAGGGAGACTACCTCGCCTCGAACCCCTCGCTATCCGTCAAGATCGAGGGGAACGCCGATGAACGCGGCAGTCCGGAATACAACCTCGCGTTGGGTCAACGGCGCGCCGAAGCGGTGCTCAAGGCACTCGAGATCTACGGCGTAAAGGACGCGCAGCTGGAGGCAGTCAGCTGGGGCAAGGAACGTCCCAAGGCGCTCGGGCACGACGAAACCGCCTGGGCCCAGAATCGCAGGGCCGATCTCGTCTATCCGCAGGGATGACCGCGCCGCGCGGCCGGCCATGACGGCGCTGCGCAGACCCGACGTCGCGGCGCTGCCGAATTCGCGCCAGACGCCGCTGGCCGATTGAAGGACTCCTCGCGCAGGGAAAACGCGCTGACTAAACCGTGTCTTCCCAACGCGCCGACAGGCGAACCGCGCCATTGATGATGCCTACCATCGAGTAGGTCTGGGGGAAATTGCCCCACAGCTCGCCGGTCACCGGGCTCATGTCTTCCGACAGCAGTCCGACGTGATTGCGCCGGGCGAGCAGCGCTTCGAACAACTCGCGGGCCCGCTCATGCTGGCCGATTCGCGCCAGGGCGTCGACGCGCCAGAACGAGCACACGTTGAAGGAGCTCTCGGGCCGACCGAAGTCGTCTGCGGCCTCGTAGCGTCGCATGTACGGGCCGTCGCAGAGAGAGGCCTCGAGGGCCAGCACCGTACTCTTGAAGCGCGGGTCTTGAGGCGGCAGGAAGCCGACTTCGGCCATGAGCAGCAGGCTTGCATCGAGCTCAGTGCCACCAAAGCTTTCGACGAACGACTGTCGTTGCGCGCTCCACGCCCGCTCGACGATCCGTGCCCGGATGATTCCGGCTCGCGAGGCCCAGAGTTCCGCCTTCTCGTTTTGCGCCAGCGCTCGGGCAATCTTGGACAACCGATCGCACGCGGCCCAGCACATCAAGGCTGACGACGTGTGGACACGCGCCCGCGTGCGCAGTTCCCACATGCCGGCGTCCGGCTGATCGTGCAGCAGCCAGGCCCGCTCGCCCATCGTCTCCAGAGCGGCGAAGTCGGAGGCATCGGCACGGCGGAAGAGCCGATGGTCGTGGAAGGCCTGTGCCGCGCCGAGCACGATGTTGCCGTAGACGTCGTTCTGGAAATGCTCGTAGGCCTGGTTGCCGACGCGCACGGGACCCATGCCACGGTAACCGGCGAGGTCGCGGACGGTCGATTCAGGAAGTGTTCGCTCGAGGCCGATGCCGTAGAGCGGCTGCACGTGGCCCTTGTCGGCTCCGCGCACGACGTCGTAGAGCCAGCGCAGATAGTCTTCCATGGTCCCGACTTCCGAGAGGCTGTTCAATGCACGCACGACGAAGAAGGCGTCGCGCAGCCAGCAGAAGCGGTAATCCCAGTTGCGACCGCTGTCCGGTGCCTCCGGAATGCTGGTCGTCATGGCGGCGACGATGGCGCCCGTCTCCTCGAACTGGCACAGCTTGAGCGTGATTGCCGCCCGGATCACTGCCTCCTGCCATTCGAGAGGCAGGGCAAGGCGGCGCGTCCAGTAGCGCCAGTACAGGGATGTCTGCTCCTGAAAGTCGCGCGCCGTCTCTTCGATGCCTCCCGACAGCGTCTCGTCGGGGCCGAACAGCAAACTCACCGGCGCATGCAAGGAGAACCAGGTGCCTTGGGCGACGTAGGTCGGCGGCGCGCTGGTTGTGAGGCGCAGGGTTCCGCTCGGCAGGACGTAGCGCAGGTGATTGCTGCCGCGGGTGAGCGCAGGCTTGGCGCTTCCCCACTCGCCCCGCGGCTGCACGCTGATTCGAATCCGCGGGTGGCCGGACAAGGGTCGGATTCGACGCACTAGTTGGGCAGGTCGGAAGACGCGATCGCGGTGGAAGAAGCGAGGCGCGAAGTCGGTAACTTCGACGCCTTGCCCAGAGGCGTCGAGCAGGCGCGTGCGCAATACGGCCGTGCCGTGTTCGTAGCTTTGCTCGGTGCTGCTCAGACCCTCCAATTCGACACACATGCTGCCGGCTCGCGGCGCGTCGTCCACCGCACCGAGCAAGGCGTGAAACACAGGGTCGCCGTCGAACCGGGGCATGCAGCACCAGACGACCGCCGCGTTCCGATTGATCAGGGCGCTGATCGTGCAATTGCCGATAAGCGCCAGGTCGAGCGACGAGTTGGCTGGAGGACCGAACATTCGTACAAATATACAATGTCGTGCTCCAGGTTCCGCTGGCCGCTACTGACGCTACTGCTGTGCCGCAATGGCCTTGTGCGGTTGGATCCGCACCGCTTCGTACTGGGCTCGCGTGCGGCACGGTCTGGCGTGATCGGCCGCAACGACCTCGATGAGACCCCTCAACCTTCAGCTCCGGTTCCTCGCCCCGTTGCTCGTGACGCTCGTCGTGGCCGCCTATTTCGCGCTGCCGCTGATGGATCGGCTGACCCTGCGCTGGTTCGCGCGCGACCTGAACATGCGCGGCAGCCTTGTCACCAACACGCTTTCGGATTCGATCGCAGACGCGCTCAGCGACGCCAAGGGTGCCCGGCTGCAGACCCTCTTCGACCGTGCGGTCCAGGACGAGCGGCTGTTCGCGATCGGCCTGTGCTCGCTCGATGGCACGATGCTGCGCCGCACCGCGAGCTTTCCGAGAACCCTCGACTGCCGCCAGGCGCAGGCCGCCTCCGAGCTGCCCGACCCGCGCTTGCGATTGGCCGGGGGCGCAGTCCATGTCGGCGTGCATGCGGTGGAGAGCGAGAAAGGGCCTATTGCCAAGCTGGTTCTGTTGCACGACCTGAGCTTCATCGATCGACGCAGCCGGGACACCCGTCAATACCTTCTGCTCTTCATCGGTGCGCTCGGCCTGACGATCGCCTTGATCACCGTCGTCGTTGCGCAACTGAGCTGGCGCGGCTGGGTCTCGGGGGTGCGTGGCCTGCTTCGCGGCGAAGGCTTGCTGCGCCCGATGATGGCGACTCCAGAAATGGCGCCCCTCGCGGCCGAGATCCGGGCTCGGATGCGCGACCTCGAGGACGAGTATCGACGCGCCCATGGTCCGCAAGCGGGCTGGGATCCGGAGCGGCTGCGCGCGCTGCTGCGCACCCAACTGCAAGGCGACCAAGTCATCGTCGTCTCGAACCGGGAACCCTATATCCACGAGCGTGGGCCCGATGGCCTCGTCATTCGGCGCCCGGCCAGCGGCCTGGTGACGGCGGTCGAGCCGGTCATGCGCGCCTGCTCCGGCACCTGGATTGCCCATGGCAGCGGCGGCGCCGACCGGGAGGTGGTGGACAAGCACGACCGGGTGGGTGTGCCGCCGGGTCGCGACGAGTACGTCCTGCGTCGCATCTGGCTTAGTGCTGAAGAGGAGAAGGGCTATTACTACGGGTTCGCCAACGAAGGCATGTGGCCGCTCTGTCACGTCGCTCATGTGCGGCCGGTGTTCCGCGAATCGGACTGGGACCAGTACCGCATCGTCAACCAGCGTTTCGCGGACGCGGTGGTGGCAGAGGCGCGCGGCGAAGATCCGGTTGTCCTTGTGCAGGACTATCACTTTGCCCTGGTGCCGGCGATGATTCGGGCGAAGCTGCCGCGCGCCACGATCCTCACGTTCTGGCACATCCCCTGGCCGAACCCGGAGTCGTTCGGTATCTGTCCGTGGCGGCGCGAGATCCTCGAAGGCATGCTGGGCAGCACGATCCTGGGCTTTCACACGCGTTTTCACTGCAAGAACTTCATCGAAACCGTCGACCGTTACCTTGAGGCACGCATCGAGCACGAACATTCGACGATCTCGTTCAAGGGAGCAGAGACGCTCGTCGAGAGCTACCCGATCTCCATCGAATGGCCTTCGGAAGAGGCGCGTGCGGTCTGGCCGACGATCGCGGAGTGCCGGCGGCGGGTGTTCGAGCGCCTGCAGCTACCCGAGGGAACCCTCCTGGGCGTCGGCGTCGATCGTTTCGACTACACCAAGGGGATTCTGGAGCGGCTGCACGCCGTCGAGCGGCTGCTCGAAAAGCACCCGGAATGGGTCGGGCGCTTCGTGTTCGTGCAGGTGGCGGCGCCCTCGCGCAGCCTGCTGGAGGAGTACCAGTCGTTCCAGGAGCGCATCGTGCGGGTGACCGGACGCATCAACGAACGATTTGGCCGGCTCGGCTACCAGCCCGTCCATCTGCTCGCCCTGCACCACGAGCACGACGCCGTGACCGAGCTCTTCCGCGCCGCCGATGTCTGCGTCGTGACCAGCCTGCACGACGGCATGAACCTCGTGTGCAAGGAGTTCGTCGCCGCGCGCGACGACGAGCAGGGCGTGCTGATCCTCAGCCGCTTTGCCGGCGCGGCGCGCGAGATGACCGAGGCGCTGATCGTCAATCCGTATCACGTCGAGGAGACGGCCGACGCGTTGCATCGCGCGGCAACGATGCCGCCGGCAGAGCAGCGAGAGCGGATGGCGAGCCTGCGCATGACCGTGCGTGAGAACAACGTCTTCCGCTGGGCCGGGCACATGCTGACCGACGCCGGGCGCTCGCGTCTGCGCGAGCGGATCGAGGCACGTGTGCAGAGCCATCGGGTTGCATGACATGCAGCATCTCCTTTCGTCGGCGGGCGAGGCTGCGCTCGCCGCCACGATGGCACGGCGTCCCCTGGTCGCGTTCGACTTCGACGGCACGCTTGCGCCCATCGTGGCGCGGCCCGACGATGCTCGCGTGCCGGCCGTCCTTGCGTACCGACTCGAGCTTCTGGCGCGTGTGGTGCCGCTCGCGATCGTCAGCGGACGGGAAGTCGACGACCTGCGCGGGCGGCTGTCTTTCGAGCCGCGATACATCGTCGGTAACCATGGCGCCGAGGATCCATCGGTGCCAGAGGCCGACTCGGCTTCCGTCCTCGACGGAATGCGCAGCCGGCTCGGGCAGCAAGCCCGGTTGCTGGGCGAAGCGGGGGTCATCGTGGAGGACAAGCGTCAGTCGATTGCACTGCATTACCGCCTGGCGCCCGATCGGGCGCGGGCGTACGAAGTCGTGTCCTACTTCGCCGAGAACCTTCAGCCGGGGCTCAAGGCCTTCGGCGGCAAACTCGTCATGAACTTCGTCGCCGCGGCCGCCCCGGACAAGGCCGACGCCGTCGCCGGTCTCGTGCGGCGATGCGGTGCGCAAGGGGCAGTGTTTCTCGGCGACGATGTCAACGACGAGCCGGTCTTTGCCCGCGCCGAACCCTCCTGGCTCACCGTGAGGGTGGGTCGCGACGACGCCGCCTCGCTTGCCAAGTATTACCTGGACGGCCTCGGCGAGGTCGCGATCATGCTCGACCGGATGCTTGTTCTTCTGGGTGGAGATCCGTGCAGCTCCGCGGCCTGAGCACGATCTATTCCAGCCACTTCAGTGGCAGCGCGCAGTCGAACGACATCGCCAGGCGATTGCGCTCATCGAACACGGTCGGCACGCCGCTGACCCCGTGTCCATCCTGCAGGCAGTTCAGGTAGACGAACATCGCCGCGATAAGAACCGTGTCGTGCAAGTCGCGCTCGGTCCATCCTTCGCTGAACACGGCGCTTGCGTCGGCGGCTGTCATTCGCAACGGCGTCACGGTCAGTTTGCGCGCGTACGCCAGGATGGGCCGAAGCCTGCGATCCACCGGTGCGTGGTCGAAGTCCTCCAGCAGGGCACCGACAAGGCGGAGATCCACGTTCCCTCCTTGAACTGAAGGAGCGCTGTCGTTTCCGCGAAGCCTTGCGTTGAGCACCGACACGTATGCGGCGATGAGCTCCTTCTCCGTCGCCGACAAGGTGGAAGCGACCGCGAACATGGCAGTTTTCGCGGCAATCACAGCCCGTCTCGCGCTGCGATTGAGTGCGAGGACCTGCGGCAATCCCGCGTCGGCAGCGAGCGAGGGAAAGAATGGCATCGGCGATCGGAGGCCGGTCATGGTTACCGCTTCGTAGGCGGCACGGTCAAGAGGCGGCGAAGCTCGCCGAGCCTGGCCTTGATGCGCCGCTCGTTGATCGAGCCCATGCGCAGGAGAATCTTCTGGCCTGCCGACAGCGACTCCATCGCCGGATCGGCGAACTCGTACAGCACCCACGGGCGTGCCGGTCGCACCGGGCCATTGATAGCTGGAAGTCGTACCTGAAGCGGCGCATCCGTCTCCGGCGTCGCAAGCAGCTGATCGATCACCTCCACCAGGCGGTCGTTGAAATATCCCCTCGGATAGCCGAGCTCTTCGTAGGCTTCCTGCAGAGACGGGTAGATCCGTTTGTAGAGAGCGACCGTCATTTGCAAGTCGACGGTTTCAAGCAGAAGTACATAGGGCGTATAGCGCAAGCCGTTGTCGGCGCCGATGAAGACTGCCCCGTCGCGCTCCTCGACGTCGAACACGCCGCTGGCCGGATTGACCGGCCAGAGCTGAGCCCGCGCGTGCGACCGGCCCAGGTTGTCGATGGTGGCCACCAGGCGGCGCGGGAAATCGTCCAGCCTGAACATTGATTGCACGGTCCGGAGTCCGAACAGCTCAGACAACGCCGTCTGCAGGTCGAACGGCACTCCGGAGCGCGGTGTGGCGGCCCGGGTGTCGATCGGATAGTGGGTCTTCGACTCGGACGCTGCCAGGCTCGGCGCGGACGCTACCCTGGCGACCTGAGCCGAGGGCAAAAGAGGTGCCGGGGCGGGAATCGCGTCTCTTCGCGACAGATAGAAACCGCCGGCCAGCAAAGTGATCGTCGCCGCGCCGGCGATCGCTAGCGCATATCGCCTCAATCAGGTCTCCGCAGACTCGGGAGGCACGCCAAATACTTTGTCGGACCTTGACCCGCGACACGGCCAAAAGACTGCATTTGTAGCAATGTACATCAAGCAGCGACACGGTCTCGCGGCGCGATGGCGAAAAGGAGACTCGCGAACGCTACTGCGTCAACGAGAGTCCGATCGCTGCGACGAGCGGGGAAGCTACAACTCGGCGAGCGGGATGTCCGCGGCGTTGACGTCGGCGTGGAGCGCGCTGATCAGCTTCTTCAGGTCAGCTTCCATCCTCTTCAGCGTCTTCTGATCGAGCGAGGCGAGCGCCTCGGGGAGGACGCCGGCGAAAGGCCCCGGGCTGCGCTTCAGGGTCCGAGCTCCCGCCGCAAGCAGCCTGAGCGTGACCGCACGACGGTCGGTGCTCTGCCTGGCCGCGCTCACGAGACCTCGCTCGACCAGCGACTTGACGAGATTGCTCGCCGTCGATTGGTGGATGTTCATCGCTCGCGCGAGATTGCCGACGCCGATGTCGGGCGTATCGCGGATGACGCTGAGAGCCCATACCTGCGCTCCCCCGAGTCCGACCTCTTTTTCGACTTGCTGGAAATGCGTCTTCACGGCGTTGAAGATCTGCCGAAATTGACGCAGCACTCGCGTCGAGGCGACGCCGCCTTGGGCGTGGTCGTTAGCTGACGTCGCGCGGTGAGTCACGTCGCGTCGAATCATCATCCAATGATATCGACGGCGAATAGAAGGAACGAACACCGGTAGGGTGTCGGAACCCGTGCGTCGAGCTCACGCCATGGGCGCGCCGCGTGATGCACGACTACTTTCGTGCCGGGGATTCGCATGAGCGCTTCGGCCTGGTAGGGCTTCTTGACGAATGCGTCGTAGTCCGCGACGCTTTTCCGGACGACCGACTCGCTCGTTCCACTCAACATGACGAACGGCATGTCATCGAACAGCGGGTTAGCCCGAACGGCAAGACCCAGCTCGGCTCCCGAGAGGTCGGGCATCGCGAAGTCGGAAAGGATCACCGCCGGCCGCTCGCGGTCGAGCAATGCGAGGCCGGCTCTGCCGTCGGGTGCCACCGCGACACGGTAGCCCTCCGCCTTGAGCAGAAACTGCAAAACCTCGGCATTGCAGTGCTCGTCTTCGACGACCAGGACGGGCTGTGTCGTTTGCGACTCCGAAAACGTTGGCCAGTGCTCTTTCCCGAACCGCTGTCCCCGACGCGCCTCGCTCTTGCTGCCAACTCGCTGCCCCTGCTGTCGTCCAAGCAGACACGAACCGCCTTGCGGGTCATGGAATAGCATTTGTGGAAATGTACATGGGCTGCGCGCAACGGGCGGATGCTCAACCTCGGGGAGGCCGTCAAGGCGGCGTTTCCCGCCATCGCTTCAGTTGCGCCTGCGCCAGCGAGGCGTAGAGCGGGGGACTCAGCAGGCGCGACACGAGGCTGGCCGTGAGGGCGCAGGCCATCAGGCTCAGCACCATGGCGTGGCCGTCGATCATCTCCATGACGATGATGAACGCCGTCAGCGGCGCCTGCGTCGCGGCGGCGAGGAAGCCAGCCATTCCGAGCGCGATCAGGGCGGCGTGGTCGACGTGGTGCGTCAGCAAGGCTACGTCATTGCCGATGCCGGCACCAATCGCCAGCGACGGCGCAAAGAGGCCGCCAGGCACGCCGCTCCAGACGCTCAGCCATGTGGCGATGAACTTGCTGAAGGCGTAGACGATCGGCGCGCTCTGCGTGCCATCGAGCAGGTCGCGCGTGTAGCGGTAGCCGCCGCCCCAGGTCGCGCCGCCCGTCACCAGCGCGATCAGGGCGACTGCGGCGCCGCAGCAGGCGGCGAAGGCGATCGGATGACGGCTGCGCCATGCGCTGA
>DAIMIM010000056.1:0-12048 GCA_036722755.1 Caldimonas sp.
AGCGTGATCATCGCGAACGTCGTTCCGGCCTTCTTCGTCGTCACATAGCCGAGGAACACCGCGAAGAACATGCCGGCGACGCCGCCGATCAGCGGAACGAGCCCCATCGGCACCGCAAACGCCCCGTCGGCGATGCCGAGCATCGCATGCACCGCGACGAAGCTGCCGAGGCCGGTGTAGACGGAGTGGCCGAAGCTCAGCATGCCGCCCTGGCCGAGCAGCATGTTGTAGGAAAGGCAGGCAACGATCGCGACGCCGATCTGCGTCAGCACGGACTGCTCGAGGCTGCTCCGGAAGACGAGCGGCGCGACGAGCAGCAGCAACGCGTAGCCGCCCCAGACGACGAGACGGCCGGCGTCGATGCGGCGCGCGCCATGCGCTGCGGAAAGGCTGGTGGTCGACGGCATTCAGCCCTCGCGCGTCCCGAGCAGGCCTTTGGGGCGGAAGATCAGGATGAGGACGAGAAACAGATAGGGAAGGATCGGCGCGACCTGGGAGATCGTCAGCTTGAGGAGGGAATGATCGGCGACGCCAGGCGAGACCGGGATGCCGAGCCCGTGGACGACGCTGAGCAGCGAGTAGTCGAAGGCGATCGCGAAGCTCTGGACGATGCCGATGATGAGCGAGGCCACGAATGCGCCGGCGAGCGAGCCCATGCCGCCCACGACGACGACGACGAAGATGACCGAGCCGACGGTCGCCGCCATGGCCGGCTCGGTCACGAAGGTGATGCCGCCGATGACGCCGGCCAGCCCGGCCAGCGCCGCGCCGGCACCGAACACGAGCATGAAGACGCGAGGCACGTTGTGGCCGAGCGCCTCGACCATTTCCGGATGCGTCAACGCGCTCTGGATGACGAGGCCGACGCGGGTGCGGGTGAGCAGCAGCCAGAGCGCCACGAGCATCGCCAGGGCGACCAGCATCATGAAGCCGCGTGTCGCCGGAAACGGCGAGCAGACGACGCGGACCGCGGCGTCAGCCGCCGAGCACATCGCCGCCGGCGCCGCGCCGATGACGAGATGCAGTCCCGTCAGCGACGAATTGACGATCGTGAAGGCCGGCCCGCGCAGGATCCCGGGCGGCGCAAACTCGACCGCCGTCCGGCCCCAGATCAGCAGCACCAGCTCGATGATCACGAACGAGAGGCCGAACGTGATCAACAGCTCTGGTACGTGGCCGAACTTGTGAACGCGGCGCAGGCACAGCCGCTCGAACAACGCGCCGATGACGCCGACGACGATCGGCGCGATCACGAGGCCCGGCCAGAAGCCCGTGACCTTGGCGATCGAATACGCGATGTAGGCGCCGATCATGTAGAAGCTCGCGTGCGCGAAGTTGAGCACGCCCATCATGCTGAAGATGAGCGTGAGCCCCGAGCTGAGCATGAACAGCAGGAGCCCGTAACTCACGCCGTTCAACATCGAGATGGTGAAGAATTCCATCGATCCTGCGGTTCGCGCGCCGGGCGCAAAGAAAAGAGGCCCGAGTGTCTTGCGCTCGGGCCCCGCGCGATGAGAGGGCGATCGATCAGGACGCGGACGGCCGTTTCATCTGGCAGCTCGTCGGCGTGCTCGACACGTAGTTCGGGTACGTGGCCACGGGAACCAGGGTCATGCCCGTGTTCTCGAGGTCATTCGGGTACTTTGCGCTCGCCTTTTCCCACACGGCCATGTAGAGCGGCTGCTGCAGCTGGTGGTCGGTTTTTCTCATTTCGACATCCCCACCGATCTCGCTCTTCCATTTCAGACCCTCCATCGCGAAGGCGACCTTGACCGGGTCGGTCGACTTCGCCTGCGCCATCGACAGCGACAGCGCCTCCAGGATGCGCGTGACGGCGAAGGTGTAGTAGTCGTCCTTGTACTTGGCCTTGAAGGCAGCGATGTCCTTGTCGCCCTGGCCGCCCATGTTGGGCACGCCATAGGCGATCTGATAGACCTTACCGGCGCCGTTGGTGCCGAGCGCGGTCGGCGTTCCGGTGACGCCCACGTAGTAGGTGTAGAACTTGCCCGTGTAGCCGCCTTCGATGGCCGCCTTGATGAGCAGCGTCAGGTCGGAGCCCCAGTTGCCGGTGACCACCGTGTCGGCGCCCGACGCCTTGATCTTGGCGATGTAGGGAGCGAAGTCGCGCACCTGGGCGATCGGGTGCAGGTCTTCGCCGACGATCTCGATGTCGGGGCGCTTTCTCTTCAGGTCTTCCTTGGTGTATTTCGCGACCTGCACGCCGTGCGAATAGTTCTGGCCGAGGATGTAGACCTTGTGGATGTCCTTCTGGTCCTTCATGAAGGTCGTCATCGCCTCCATCTTCATCGTCGTGTCGGCGTCGAAGCGGAAATGCCAGAAGCTGCACTTGCTGTTGGTCAGGTCGGGATCGACGGCTGCCTCGTTGAGATAGAGCACTTCCTTGCCGGGGTTTCGCTCGTTGTACTTGTTGACCGCGTCGGTCAACGCCAATGCGACCGACGAGCCGTTGCCCTGGATGATGTAGCGAGCGCCCTGATCGGTGGCCGACTTCAATGCATTCAGGCTCTCGGTCGGCGACAGCTTGTTGTCGAGGCCGACGATTTCGAATTTGACGCCCGCAGGGTTGTTCGCATTGAAGCGCTCGATCTCGAACTTCCAGCTGTTGAGCTGGTTGTTGCCGACCGGGCCCATCAATCCCGACAGCGGATCAATCCACGCCAGCTTGACGACCTGGCCCTGCAGCGGCTTGGCGGCGGCCTTGCCTTGCGCCAGCGCCACCGTGGCGGAGCCGACGAGCATCGCGCCGACGCACAGGCCGGCCATCCGCATCGTGGCGGCGTAAGTTGTTCGGGTCATGGAGTCTCCAGCGTCAATGTGAACCGGCGCAAGGTTACGGAAGTGACGGCGCGGCAGCTACAGGGACTACCCCGAAGGCTCGCCGCCGCGCGGCCAAGTCGCAGGGCGAACAGCAAGCCCCTCGGTCCTCTCGGCCCGGCGCCTCTGACTACACTTGCTGCATGGATCTTGCCATGCTCGCCGCACCTGCCGTCACGGTGGCTCGAAGAAGCGGCTCGGGCCGGATCGCCCGATGAAGTTCCTGTTCGATTTCCTGCCGATCATCCTGTTCTTCGCGGCGTTCAAGCTCGCCGACACGCATGCCGACGCCGCCGCGCGCTTCGCCACGGATCACTTCGGATTCGTCGTCTCCGGCGGCGTGGTCGGACCGGTCGAGGCGCCAGTGCTGCTGGCCACGATCGTCGTCATCGCCGCGACGCTGCTGCAGATCGCCCTCTTCCTCGCCGCCCGTCGCCGGGTCGACACCATGCTCTGGGTCACCTTCGCGCTCGTCTCGGTGCTCGGCGGCGCGACCGTGTGGTTCCACAATCCGACCTTCATCAAGTGGAAGCCGAGCGCGCTGTACTGGGCGATGGCGGTCGTGTTCTTGGCCAGCCAGACGCTCTTCGGCAAGAACCTCCTCAAGGCGCTGGTCGGCGAGCAGATCGAGCTGCCGGAGCCGATCTGGAAGCGGCTCAACCTGGCCTGGATCGCCTTCTTCGTGCTGATGGGCGTTGCCAATCTTTACGTCGCCTACCACTACTCGACGTCGACCTGGGCAAGCTTCAAGGTGTTCGGCCTGACCGGGATGATGTTGGTGTTCATGCTGGCGCAGGGCTTCGCGGTCGCCCGCCACGTCGAGATCGCCGACGAGCCGACGCCGAAGACGGTCGATCCCGCGCCGGTCGGGGACAAAGGCGCATGAGCGTCTCCGCGGCCGACATCGACGCCGCCCTTCGCGAGGCTCTGGCGCCAGCATCGCTCAAGGTGCAGGACGACAGCCATCGCCATGCCGGTCATGCCGGCGCCAGCGAGGGCCGCCACTTCAGCGTGCGGATCGCCAGCCGGCGCTTCGAAGGCCTCAATCGCCTGGCCCGGCATCGCCTCGTATATGATTCCCTGCACGCCCTGATGGCGCGCGGGATTCACGCCCTCGCCATCGACGCCCGCGTCCCGGACGAACCCTGACATCCACTGCGTGCAAGGCCCCGGCGACTCAGCACGGCGGCCCATTCAACCGTCCAGCCCGAAAGGCTCACTTTATGAAGATGCGTTTCATCGCCGCCAGCGTCGCGCTAACGGCCGTCACGGCCACCGCCCTCGTTCCCCTCCTGGCCCAGGCACAGAACATCGCCGTGGTCAACGGCAAGGCCGTTCCCAAGGCACGCGCCGACACGATCATCGCCCAGGTGCAGAAGCAGGCGACGGCGCGCGGCCAGCAGCTGCCGCCGGAGATCGGCAAGCTCGTCAACGACAAGGTGGTCACCGACGAGATCCTGACGCAGGAAGCGGAGCGCCGCGGCCTGGCCGGCAGCGCCGACTTCAAGCAGCAGATGGAGATCGCGCGCCAGAGCATCCTGATCGGCATGCTCTCGGCCGACATCGACAAGAAGTCGGCCGTCACCGACGCCGAAGTCCAGGCCGAATACGACCGGTTCAAGGCGCAGTCGAGCGGCATGGAATACCGGGCCCGTCACATCCTCGTCGAGAAAGAAGACGACGCCAAGGCGATCATCGCTCAGCTCAAGGCGGGCGCCAAATTCGAGGACCTGGCGAAGAAGAACTCGAAGGACCCGGGCTCGGCGGAGCATGGCGGCGACCTCGACTTCGCGAGCCCGTCGGCGTACGTGCCCGAGTTTTCGCAGGCGATGGTGAAGCTGAAGAAAGGCGAATACACCGACGTGCCGGTGAAGACGCAGTTCGGCTATCACATCATCAAGCTCGAGGACACGCGCGAAGCGAAGCTCCCGCCGCTCGCCGAGGTCAAGCCGCAGATCCAGCAACGCCTGGCGCAACAGAAGGCCACCGCCTTCCGCGACGAGCTGCGGGCCAAGGCGAAGACGGACTACAAGTTCACGAACTGACCGGCGCCGGGTCGCAAATGCGGCCGGCCTCGATGCGCAGCTGCTGATCGCAGCGCCCGGCGATGGCCGGGTCGTGGGTGACGAGCACGAGCGTCGTCCCGGTCTCGCGGTTCAGCTCGAACATCAGCGCCATCACAGTCTCGCCGGTCGCGAAATCAAGGCTGCCGGTCGGCTCGTCGGCCAGCAGCAGGGCCGGGCGAACGACGAAGGCGCGGGCCAGCGCCACGCGCTGCTGTTCACCGCCTGACAGCACCCGCGGATAGTGACGCAGGCGCTCGCCGAGACCCACCCGCTTCAGCATCGCCGTGGCGAGTGCGCGCGCATCGGCGCGACCCTGAAGCTCGAGCGGCAGCATCACGTTTTCGAGCGAATTGAGGTTGCCGAGCAGCTGGAAGCTCTGGAACACGAAGCCGACCTTTCTGGCGCGCACGTCGGCGCGCGCATCCTCGTCGATCGCGAAGAGATCGGTGCCGTCGAGCCGTACCGTGCCCTCGCTGGGCGTATCGAGCCCGGCGATGATCGCGAGCAGCGTGCTCTTGCCGGAACCGGACGCGCCGACGATGGCGACCGAGCGCCGCGCCTGCAGGGTGAAGTCGATGTCGTGGAGAATCGTCAGCGTGCCGGTCGAATCGCGCACGCGCTTGGTCAGGTGCTCGACCGCAATGATGGGCAAGGACATGGTTGACGCTGGATTTCCTGTCGTGATCGCATCGGCACGCCGACGCTGGCTGGCGCACTGTAGCGCGGCGATTGCAGCCTGCGCATGGCTCGCTGCGATGCCCGCGCTGGCCGCGGTCGGATCGCGTGCGCAGAGCATCCTCGTCGTCGGCGACAGCCTGTCGGCCGAGTACGGCCTGCAGCGCGGAACCGGCTGGGTGGCGCTGCTGCAGCAACGGCTGGCGCGCGAGCACCCGAGCGCCACCGTCGTCAATGCGAGCGTCAGCGGCGACACGACCGCGGGCGGCCTGGCGCGTCTGCCGGCACTGCTGCGACAGCATCGCCCGAACCTGGTGCTGCTCGAGCTCGGCGGCAACGACGCCTTGCGCGGCCTGCCGATCGAGACGACGCGACAGAACCTGCAAGCCATGGCCGAGTTGGCCAAGGCGGCCGGCGCACGCGTCGTCATCCTCGGCATGCAACTGCCGCCGAACTACGGCCGCAACTATGGCGAGCGCTTCGCCGCCATGTTCGCCGGCGTCGCTCAGCACGAAGGCGCGGCAATCGTGCCCTTCCTGCTCAAGGGCGTCGCCGATGTGCCGCAGGCCGACTCGCTGTTCCAGGCCGACCGCATCCATCCGCTGGCGATCGCCCATCCGACCATCCTCGGCAATGTCTGGCCGGTGCTGGAGCCGCTGCTCAAATAGCGAACCGGCAGCGGTGCAGTGGAACGGGCCGCATCGACATGCGGCTCGCGTCCCGACCTCAGCGTTGCTTGTCGTCGCGCTTGTCGTCGACACGCTTGTCGTCGCGCCGCGGCGCTTCCGGGTGGTTGCCTCGCGCTTCCGGCACGGCCTGGTGGGCCGCCTCGGGCGGCGCAGCGCGCGGCACCTCGGCAGGACGCGTCGTCTCGACCGGGCGAACCTGCGGCGCAGCGACGCGAGGTGCATCGGCGCTCCGCGGTTGCTCGACGCCACGCGGCGCCTCCACTCTGCGTGCTGCCTCGGCGCCGCGCGGTGCTTCCACGACGCCACGCGGCGACTCGATGCTGCGCTGCGGCCGTGCGGCATCGACATCGCGCGGTTCACGCGGCGGCCTGGCGATCGAGCTGTCCGGGCGAGGCGCGATCGCCGGCCGCGGCATCTCGCCGACTTGCGGGGACCGCTGCACCGGGCTCGGCGGCACGCCTGGCCTGACGCCGATTGGCGGCGCGACGCCGACGGGTGCAGCCGGTGCGGTGCCACGTTCGCCAGGCACCGGGCTGCGCTCGCCCGGCCGGACGCCAGGCTCGCCTCGACGCGCGTCGGGAACGCCCGGCCGCCCGGCGATGACACCGGGCTGGCGAGCCTCGAACGGCGGACGAATCGGCGCCCGGCCTTCGGGCTGCCTGGGCACCATCGGCGGCGTCGCGACCGGTGCCGCGTTCATCGCCGGACCGGGTCGCGAATCGGCGACGAGAGCGCGCACCTGCGGGTTGCCGCGCCACTGCGCCGCCGCCGGGCCGACCTGCTGCCGGCCCGTCAGGACATTCGCGGGAACGACCGTCACGGCGTTCGGGAACCTGCGGTTCTGGAACTCGCGGTGGTCGGCGAAACCGTTCGTGTTGTTGACGGTGTTGTTGATGATCGTGACGTTCGTGACGTGCGTGAAATTGACATTGCGCACGTAGCCAGGACTGGCGCGATAGCTCGGCACGTAGACCTCGTGCGGCGCGAGCGGGAACCAGCCGACCGGCGGACCGCCGCCACCGATCGTCAGCGAGACGCCGACGCGGGGACCGCCGATCCAGGCGACCAGCGCCGGCGCATAGACGGGACGCGCGACATAGGTGCCGGGAGCCCAGCACCAGCGATCGCGATAGTTCACCCAGCGCCCATAGTGAAACGGCGCGAAGCCCCAGGGCGCGTCGTCGACCCAGGTCCAGCCCCACGGCCGCACCCAGGCCCAGCGGCCGGCACTGTACGGCGCCCAGTCGCCAGCGACACCGCGCGGCGTCCAGACCGGGCCGTAGTCGGGCGTCTGCTCCCAGCCGCCGTAGCTGTCGAGATCGGCGGCGCCGGTCATCTCGGGCGATACGAAGCGCGTCGCGACGGTCCGCTCGCCGGCGCGGTCGCGCTCGTCGTTCCACGCTGCGAACGCGTCGCGCACGGGCTCGACCGTGTTGTATTGCGCCGCGCCGGAGGCATCGAGCCAGAACTGCGCATGCTGTCCGGCCGTCACCGGCAAGGCGCTGTCGCGACCCTCGAAGACGGCCTGCCCGCTGTAGACGGTCAGCTCGCTCGCCTGGTCCAGACGATCGAACCGGTAGCGGCCGACCGTCGAAACGCGGAAGCGTCCTTCGTCGGTCTCGAGCCCGAACTCGGCCAGCGACTGCGGTGAGCGCAGCCGCGCGGCGACGCTGCCGCTCGTCAGATGCACATGGAACGCACTGTCGTCGAGGTCGACGATCTCCAGCTCGGTGGCGGCGTCGAGGCGCAGCGTCGTCGAGCCGAGGGTGATCTCGGCTCGGGCGCCGTTGTCCGTGGCGATGCGGTCGCCGCTCGTGAGCGGCCGATTGCGCTCGATGCTCAGCCACTCGTTGCCGTCGGCGTTGTAGAGCCAGACCTTGCCATCAGCCTCGCTCAGCCGGGCGACTCGCCCGGGCGGGTCGCCCGCCTGTGCCTGAGCGTGCGCCGGCCAGGCGATGAGCAGGCCGGCCAGCATGCACAGCAGAAACAGCGCCGCTCGGCCGAGCGGCAGTGCAATGGCGTTGACGCGACGGGGCGGGGTCATGTTCAAGTTCTCCTTCGATCGCTGGCAGGTGCCGGAGCGCTTCGGTCCACGCTTGATTCAACGCGCGGCAGTGCCGCCTTGCCGACGGGTGCCGGCGCCAGACACGTTCATTTACACATCCCCCGGCGCCGGCCACCGGGGCGTGCGGTGCTCAGTCGTCGGCTTGCGGATCGAGCTCGGGGAACAGCACGCTGGTGAAGCCGAAACGGCTGAAGTCGCGGATTCGCATCGGATAGAGCGTGCCGATCAGGTGATCGCATTCGTGCTGGACGACGCGCGCATGAAAGCCGTCGGCCTCGCGCTCGATCGGCCGGCCTTCGATGTTGAACCCGGTGTAGCGGATGCGCGCGAGACGCGGCACCACGCCGCGCATGCCCGGCACCGACAGGCACCCTTCCCAGCCCTCTTCCTCGATGTCGTCGACTCGTTCGATGCGTGGATTGACGAGCACGGTTTCCGGCACCGGCACCGCATCGGGATAGCGCACGTTGTTCTGGAAGCCGAAGATCACGAGCGACAGGTCGACGCCGATCTGCGGCGCGGCGAGGCCGGCGCCGTGGACCGAATGCATGGTCTCGAACATGTCGGCGGCGAGCTCGCGCAGCTCCGTCGTGCCGAAGCGCTCGACCGGCTTGGCGATGCGCAGCAGGCGCGGATCGCCCATCTTCAGGATGGTGTGGATCGTCATCGTCGCGATTGAAAAAGTGGTGTCGTGCAGCGGCGGCGCGATTCTCGCCGCTCAGCGCGCCGGCGCCGGGCGCAGCGCGGCAATGACTTCGGGCGGCGCCTGCACCAGCTCGATCAGCACGCCTTCGCCAGCGATCGGAAATTCGTCGCTGGCCTTCGGGTGCAGGAAGCAGACGTCGTGGCCGGCGGCGCCGCGGCGGATGCCGCCCGGCGCGAATCGCACGCCCTGCGCCGTCAGCCAGCCGACCGCTGCGGCCAGGTCGTCGATCCAGAGGCCGACGTGATTGAGCGGCGTCAGGTGCACCGCCGGCTTGCCGTCCGGATCGATCGGCTCCATGAGATCGACCTCGACTCTCGTCGCGCCGCTGCCGATCGTGCAGATGTCCTCGTCGACGTTCTCGCGCTCGCTGCGAAAGCTGCCACTGGGCGCGAGGCCCAGCATGTCGATCCAGAGGCTGCGCAGCGCGGCCTTGTGTCGTGCACCGATCGCGATCTGCTGGACGCCGAGAACGGCGAAGGGACGCTGCGAAGCCACGCTCACGGCACCACCTTCTCGCTCTCGAACTCGAGAATGACGTCGTCGACAGCGAGGCTCGCCCCCTTCTCTGCGACGACCCGCGCGACCACGCCGGCATGGGCCGCGACCAGGATGTTTTCCATCTTCATCGCCTCGATGACGGCGAGCCGCTCGCCGACGCGAACCGCCTGACCCGGCGCGACCGCGACATCGACCAGCAGCCCGGGCATGGGCGAAAGCAGAAAGCGCGACAGGTCGGGTGGCGGCTTGAACGGCATCAGCGCCTGCAGCTCGGCGGCGCGCGGCGAGAGCACGCGCACCTCGATCTGCGCACCGCCCTGCGCGATGCGGTACGCCAGCCCGGCGCGCTCGACCTGCGCGTGGAACGGCCTGCCGTCGACGAGACCATGCGTGGCGATGTCGCGCACCGTGCTGTCGACCGACAGGCGCCTGGCGCGCCCGGCCATCGTCACGACATAGTCGCCGCCTTCCATCTGCACCGTCGCCGCTGTCGTGCTGCGAGCGCCGGCGGCATCGACCTGCACGACGACGACATCGTCGCCGATCTGCAATTCGTGGCCCGGCAGCTGCCCGCTGATGCCGGCCGATCGCGCCAGCAGGCGCCGGTTGATCGCCACGGCGAGCGCGAGCCGGAAGCCGGGATCGCAGTGCGCCAACTGCGCGGCATCGAAGCCGTGTGGATAGGTCTCGGCGATGAACCCGGTGTTGAAGTCGCCGGCGGCAAAACGCGGGCTCGCCAGCAGCGCCGACTGGAAGGCGATGTTGCTGGCGACGCCGCGCACGACGAACGCGCCGAGCGCGTCCTGCATCGTCGCGATCGCCGCGGCACGGTCTGGGCCGACGGCGATCAGCTTGCAGATCATCGAGTCGTAGTGGATCGGGATCTCGCCGCCTTCGTAGACGCCGGTGTCGACGCGCACACCGCTCGCGCCCAGGCACGGCGCACCGGCGAAGATCGTCTGCACCGGCGGCCGGAAGGTGACGAGCCGACCGGTGCTCGGCAGAAAGCCGCGCTGCGGATCCTCGGCGTTGATCCGGCACTCGATCGCCCAGCCGCGGCGCGCGATCTCCGCCTGGGTGAAGGCGAGCTTCTCGCCGGCGGCAACCCGGATCATCTGCTCGACGAGGTCGAGGCCGGTGATCGCCTCCGTCACCGGATGCTCGACCTGCAGGCGCGTGTTCATCTCGAGGAAGAAGAAGCTCCTGTCCTTGCCGACAACGAACTCGACCGTGCCCGCCGACTGGTAGTTCACTGCCTTGGCCAGCGCGACTGCCTGCTCGCCCATGGCCTTCCTCGTCGCGTCGTCGAGGAAGGGACTGGGCGCTTCCTCGATCACCTTCTGGTGCCGGCGCTGGATCGAACACTCGCGCTCCCACAGGTAGACGCAGTGGCCATGCGCATCGCCGAGCACCTGGATCTCGATGTGGCGCGGCTCCTCGACGAACTTCTCGATGAAGACGCGGTCGTCGCCGAAGCTCGCCCGCGCCTCGTTGCGACACGACGTGAAGCCTTCGAAGACCTCCTTGTCGTCGTGGGCGACACGCAATCCCTTGCCGCCGCCGCCCGCCGACGCCTTGATCATCACCGGGTAGCCGATGCCGCGCGCGATCTCGACCGCGGCATCGGCGGTCTCGATCGCCGCGTTGTGCCCCGGGATCGTCGAGACCTTGGCGGCGGCCGCGAGATTTTTCGAGGCGATCTTGTCGCCCATCGCCGCGATCGCCGCGTGCTTGGGGCCGATGAAGACGATGCCTTCTTCCTCGACGCGCTGCGCGAACGCGGCGTTCTCGGACAGGAAGCCGTAACCCGGATGGACGGCCTCGGCGCCGCTCGATTTGCAGGCGGCGATGATCTTGTCCACCCTGAGATAGGACTCGCGGCTCGCCGCGGCGCCGATCAGGACGGCTTCGTCGGCGAGCTCGACGTGCAGCGCCTCGCGATCGGCCTCCGAGTAGACGGCGACCGTGGCGATGCCCATGCGCCGCGCCGTCTTGATGACGCGGCAGGCGATCTCGCCGCGGTTGGCGATCAGGATCTTCTTGAACATGCCGGACGCTCTCACAACGGGATGTTGCCGTGCTTGCGCCACGGGTCTTCGACCTTCTTGCTCGCCAGCATCATCAGCGAGCGGCAGATGCGGCGGCGCGTCTCGTGCGGCTGGATCACGTCGTCGATGTAGCCGCGGGCGCTGGCGATGAACGGGTTCGCGAATTTCGCCTTGTATTCCGCCTCGCGCGCGGCGAGCTTGGCCGGATCGCCCTTTTCCTCGCGAAAGATGATCTCGACCGCACCCTTGGCGCCCATCACCGCGATCTCGGCGTTGGGCCACGCCAGGTTGACGTCGCCGCGCAAATGCTTGGAGCTCATGACGTCGTACGCGCCGCCGTAGGCTTTGCGCGTGATCACCGTGATCTTCGGCACCGTGCACTCCGCATAGGCAAAGAGCAGCTTGGCGCCATGCTTGATGATGCCGCCGTATTCCTGCGCCGTGCCCGGCATGAAGCCCGGCACGT
>DAIMIM010000057.1:0-11973 GCA_036722755.1 Caldimonas sp.
TGCGGTCGATCTCCTCGACGCTGGCTTCGGCGATGAAGAAACACACCGCCTTGCGGCGGATCTCGACGTCGAGGCGCTCGCGCTCGTCGGGCTGCAGCAGCTTCGAATCATTGAGGCCACGGATGGTCCGCCTGTTGTCGAGGATGACCGCGGCGGCGACGACCGGGCCGGCGAGCGGGCCGCGCCCGACCTCGTCGACGCCGGCCATCGGCCCGCTCACGTCGACGAGCAGGCGGAGCTTGTCGGCGCGCAGGAACGTTCTTGCGTGCATGACTGGATCAGCGGCGACCGCCGGGCCGCAGCGAATGAAATGAGCGTGGGGGCTTCATGCCCGGCCGGCCGCCGGGCCGCCCCAAGGCCGGCCGCGCCCCCTCGGGGGGCAGTGAATGAAATGAGCGTGGGGGCCTCATGTGTGCAGCACCGCCTCGATTGCTTCGGTGGCGAGCCGCGCGGTGTCGCGCCGCAGCTCGCGGTGGATGCCTTCGAAGCGAACCCGCAAGGCGTCGCATGCGGCCGGGTCGTCGAGCCAGGCGAACGTGGCGGCGGCGATCTTCGCCGCCGTCGCGTTGGCCTGCAGCAGCTCCGGAACCGCGAAGTCGCGCAAGAGGATGTTCGGCAGCGACACCCAGGGCAGATAGGCCATGCGCTTGCCCATCTGCCAGGTCAGCGCGTGCATCGCGTAGACGACGACCATGGGCCGCTTGAAGAGGGCCGTCTCGAGCGTCGCGGTGCCGCTGGCGACGATGGCGACGTCGCAGGCGGCGAGCGCATCGTGCGAGTTGCCGTCGAGCAGCTCGATCGGCGCGTCGGCCGCGTATTGGCGGCGGATCGGCTCGATGACGTGGCGCAGCCCGGTGACGACGGGAACGACGAAGCGCACTCCAGGGCGCTGCCGGTGCATCTCGGCTGCTGCGGCGAAGACCCGCGGCGCGATGTACTGGATCTCGGAGCGACGGCTGCCCGGCAGCAGCGCCACCACCGTGTCGGCGGCGCCGATGCCGAGCGCGGCGCGCGCCCCGGCTTTGTCGGGCTCGAACGGGATGACGCTGGCGAGCGGATGGCCCACATAGGCCGCATTGATCCTGTGCTTGGCGAAGACCTCTGGCTCGAACGGGAAGATGCACAGCACCAGATCGGCAGCCTTCCTGATCTTGTCGATGCGCTTGCCGCGCCAGGCCCAGATCGACGGACTGATGAAATGGACCGTCTTGACGCCGACCGCGCGCAGCTTCACCTCGAGATCGAGATTGAAGTCGGGCGCGTCGACGCCGATGAAGCAGTCGGGCTTGTCGCGCATCAACCGTTCGGTGAGCTGGTTGCGGATGCCGACGATCTCGCGAAAGTGCCCGAGCACCTCGACGTAGCCGCGCACCGCCAGCTTGTCGTGCGGCCACCAGGCATCGAAGCCCTGCTCGGCCATCTTCGGGCCGCCGATGCCTTCGGCGATCAGGTGCGGCCAGCGCGCCCGCAGGCCTTCGAGAAGGAGGCCGGCGAGCACATCGCCCGAGGCCTCGCCCGCGACCATCGCGACGCGTGGAGATTGCGGATTCATCGGTCGGCGGAAGGGCTCAGCGTGCCACGCCCCGGGTCGACGCGGCAAGAAAACCGACCATCAGGGCGATGTCGTCTGCCGATTGCGGCTCGCTCGCTGCGAGCGCCGCGATCTGCGCCCGCGCCTCGTCGAACGTCAGGTTGTCGCGGTAGAGAAGCCGGTGCATCTGCTTGATCACGGCGATGCGCTCGGCGCTGTAGCCGCGCCGGCGCAGGCCCTCGGCATTGAAGCCGCGCACGGCGAGCGGGTTGCCGTCGACCATCATGTAGGGCGGAACGTCCTTCGAGACGTGGCTGGCGAAAGCACACATGGCGTGCGGGCCGAACTTGACGAACTGGTGCAGCCCGCTCTGTCCGCCGACGATCGCCCAGTCGCCGAGCTCGACGTGCCCGGCCAGGCCAGCGAAGCTGGCGATGATGGTCTGGTTGCCGATCCGGCAGTCGTGCGCGATGTGCACGTAGGCCATGATCCAGTTGTCGCTGCCGACGATCGTCTTGCCCTGGTCCTGCACCGTGCCGATGTTGATCGAGCAGAACTCGCGGATCGTGTTGCGGTCGCCGATGTGCAGCTCGGTCGGCTCGCCGGCGTACTTCTTGTCCTGCGGCGCGGCGCCGATCGAGCAGGCCTGGAAGATCCGGTTGTCGCGGCCGATGGTGGTGCGCCCGTCGAGCACGCAATGCGGGCCGATGGTCGTGCCTTCACCAATCCGCACGTGCTTGCCGACGACGCTCCACGGGCCGACCGTGACCGAATCGGCGAGCTCGGCGCCGGGCTCGACGATCGCCGTCGCATGGACCTCGGCCACGCGCCCTACCTGACCTTCTTGACGCTGCACATGAGCTGCGCCTCGACAGCCAGCTCGCCACCCACCGTCGCCCGCGCCGTGAACTTGAAGACGCCCGACTTCATGCGGTCGAGCGTGACGTCGAGGATGAGCTGGTCGCCGGGCTCGACCGGCCGCTTGAAGCGCGCCGCGTCGATGCCAGCGAAGTAGTAGATCTGCTGGTCGTCGGGCGACGCTTCCATCGCGTCGAACGACAGCAGCGCCGCCGCCTGCGCCAGCGCCTCGAGCATCATCACGCCCGGCATGACCGGCCGGCGCGGGAAATGGCCGAGGAAATAGGGCTCGTTGGCAGTGACGTTCTTCAGCGCCTTGATGCGCTTGCCGTGCTCGAGTTCGAGCACGCGATCGACCATCAGGAACGGATAGCGATGCGGCAGCTGCTTCAGGATTTGATGGATGTCGAGCGTCGTCATGGGACCTTCTTTTCGAGCGCTCGCACCCGATCGCGCAAGGCGAACAAGTTCCGCAGAGCCGCCGCGTTCTTCTGCCACGCGGCATTGTCGTCGAACGGAAAGGGGCCGCTGTAGACGCCGGCTTTGGCGATCGAGCGCGAGACCTGGGTGGCACCGGTGACGATGACGTGATCGACGAGAGTGACGTGCCCGCTGATCCCGACGCCGCCGCCAAGCATGCAATGCGCGCCGATCATGGTGCTGCCGGCGATGCCGACGCAGCCAGCGATCGCCGTGTGCGCACCGATCTTCACGTTGTGGCCGATCTGCACGAGGTTGTCGATCTTCACGCCGTCGCCGATCTCCGTGTCGCCGAGCGCACCCCGGTCGATGCACGAGTTCGCGCCGATCTCGACATCGTCGCCGACGATGACGCGACCGAGCTGCTCGATCTTCACCCAGCGCCCCTGGTCCGGCGCGAAGCCGAAGCCGTCGGCGCCAAGAACGGCGCCGGGATGCAGGATGCAGCGGGCGCCGAGCGTCGTGCCGTGGAGCAGCGTGACGCGCGGGCCAAGCTTCGAGCCCGCGCCGACGCGGCAACCGCGACCGACGAAGCCGTGCGCACCGATCGACGCGCCGGCGCCGATCGATGCGCCCGCCTCGACGATCGCCCAGGCGCCGATGGCGACGTCGGCGCCGATCTCCGCTGCCGGATCGACCACCGCCGAGGCGTGAACGCCGTGCGACACGGGCGGCTGCGTGCGCGCGGCCCACCACTGGGTAAGGTGGGCGAAGTAGAGATAGGGATCGGCAGCAACGATGGCGGTGCCGCGAACCGCCGCCGCCTCGCGAAACGGCGGCGCGACGATGACGCAGCCGGCCCGGCTGGTCGCCAGCTGCTTTTGATACTGCGGATTGGAAAGAAACGAGATCGTCGACGACGTCGCCGTCTCGAGAGGGCCGATCGCGTCGATGCGGGCCTCGCCGTTGCCGATCAGCTCACCACCGAGGCGTTCGACGATCTCGCTGAGCGCGACGCTGGCCACGACAGGAAGGAGCCGGCGGCTCGTCCGCTCACTTGCCGGCGGTCTGGGCGTTGAGCGCCTTGATCACCTTGTCGGTAATGTCGACCTTCGGGCTCCAGAACACGGCTTCCTGGAGGATCAGGTCGTACTTCTCGGTCTCGAAGATCTGCTTGATGACCTTGTTGGTGCGCTCGACGACGGCGCCGAGCTCCTCGTTCTTGCGCTGGTTCAGGTCTTCCTGGAACTCGCGGCGCTTCCTCTGCAGCTCGCGGTCCTGGTCGACCAGCTCTCGCTGGCGCCGGCCGCGCTCGGCCTCCGCCAGCGTCGGGGCGTCCTTGTCGAGCTTGTCGCTGGCGGCCTTGAGCCGGTTGGCGACGTCGGTCAGATCCTTCTCGCGCTTCGAGAACTCGGATTCGAGCTTGGCCTGTGCGGCCTTGGCCGGAATGGCGTCGCGCAGAACGCGGTCGCTGTTGACGTAGCCGATCTTCAGCTCGTCGCCGGTGGCACTCGCCGCGGCACCGGCAAGCAGCGCGGCTGCGATCAGCGTTTTCAATGTAGGGCGGTTCATCATCAGAAAGCGGTTCCGATCTGAAACTGAAGGCGCTGGATTCTATCTTCTGGCCTCTTGCGAATCGGCGTTCCGTAACTGAGCTTCAACGGACCGACCGGAGAAATCCAGCTCACGCCCGCGCCGGCCGAGGCGCGCAAGCTGCTCAGGGTCATGGCTTCGTTCTCGCCCCAGACGTTGCCGGCGTCGGCATACAAGAAGAAGCGCAAGGTACGGTCCAGGTTAGCGCCAGGCACCGGAAGATACAGCTCATTGTTCAGGTTGAAGCGCCGGTTGCCGCCGATGAAGGCGCCCGTCACGTCGACCGGGCCGAGCGAGCCCTGCTCGAAGCCGCGCACGGTGCCGAGGCCACCGCCATAGAAATTCTTGAAGATCGGATAGGGCCTGCCGTTGAGACCGTGCCCCCAGCCCAGCTCGGCATTGACGCCGAAGGTGAAGGCGCGGGTCAGCGGGATGTACTGCTGCGCCTGGAGGTTGACGCGCGTGTAGGTGGCATCGCCGATCGGAGCGTAGTCGAGGTTGACGCGCAGGTAGCGGCCAGCCGTCGGCACCAGCGCGCTGTCCCGGGTATCGCGCGACCAGCCGACCGTCAGCGGGATCGAGCCGCTCGTCTCGCCAAACTCCTGGCGGTAGAGGAAGTAGCTGTTGGGTAGCTGTGTGGCGCCCTGAATCTCGGTGCGCTCGGCGCCGATGCCGAAAAAGACGACGTCGTACTCGCTGAACGGCACGCCGAAGCGAATGGAGGCGCCCGGTGTCACGAGCTTGTATTGCTCGCCCTGGCTGTTGATCGGCCTGGAGGTCCGGTAGTAGACGTCGATGGCGCGGGAAATGCCGTCGACCGTGAAGTAGGGATCGACCGTGCTGACGACCAGCGTCTGGTTGTACTTGCTGGTGTTGACCTCGAGGCCCAGGTAGTTGCCGGAGCCGAAGATGTTCTCCTGCTTGATCGATGCCGTGAGAGACAGCTTGTCGGCCGAGGAAAATCCGGCGCCGACGGAAATCGCGCCGGTGGCCTTTTCCTTGACCGTGATCGTCAGGTCGACCTGGTCCTGCGTTCCGGGCACTTCCGAGCTGTCGATGGTGACTTCGCTGAAGTAGCCGAGCCGGTCGACGCGGTCGCGCGACAGCTTGATCTTGCGGCCGTCGTACCAGCCCGACTCGAACTGGCGGAACTCGCGTCGAACCACCTCGTCGCGGGTGCGTGTGTTGCCGACCACGCTGATCCGGCGCACATAGACGCGACGCTGCGGCTCGGCGACGAGCGTGACGACGACCTGGCCATTCGCACGGTCGATTTCCGGCTTCGACTCGACCTTTGCGAACGCGTAGCCGAAGGTGCCGAAGCGATCGGTGAAGGCACGCGTCGTCTCGGCGACGGCCTCGGCCCGATACGGCTGGCCTGGCCTGATTCGCACCAGCGCCTTGAACTCGTCTTGCTTGCCGAGGTACTCGCCTTCCAGCTTGACCGCCGTCACCGTGTACGGCTGGCCTTCCTTCACGTTGATCGTGATCGTGATGTCCTGCTTGTCGGGCGAGATGGCGACCTGGGTCGACTCGATCTCGAACTCGAGATAGCCGCGGTTCTGGTAGTAGGCGCGCAAGGTCTCGAGGTCGGCATTGAGCTTGGCTCTCGAGTAGCGGTCGCCCTTCAGGTAGAAGTTGAGCCAGCCGCCGTCGTTGAGCTCGAACAGTCCCTTCAAGGTGCCCTCCGAGAACACCGTGTTGCCGACGATGCGGATCTCGCGGATCTTCGCCGGCGCGCCTTCGGTGACGGTGAAGGTGACGTTGACCCGATTGCGCTCCTGCGGCGTCACGGTGGTGACGATCTCGGCCCCGTAGAGGCTGCGCGTCAGGTACTGGCGCTTGATCTCCTGCTCGGCGCGATCGGCAAGCGCCTTGTCGAACGGCAGGCCCTCGCCGATGCCGAAGTCCTTCAGCGACTTGATCAGCGCGTCTTTCTCGAACTCCTTCATGCCGATGAAGTCGATGTTGGCGATCACCGCACGCTCTTCGACGATGACGACGGCGACGCCGCCATCGACGTCGATGCGCACGTCCTTGAACAGGCCGGTGGCGAACAGTGCGCGCAACGCCGCGGCGCCCTTCTCGTCGGTGTACGTATCGCCGATCCGGAACGGCAACGCGGCGAAGACGGTGCCGGCGTCGGTTCGCTGCAGGCCCTCGACACGAATGTCCTTGAGCTGGAACGGCTCGACGGCGCGGGCCGCGCCCACCTGCAGCGCAAGCGCGAGGGCGACGGAGATGGGAGCGAGTCGAAAGAGGTGCGACCGTGAGGGCGAACGTCCGGGAGGACGTACAGGACGTGCGAGGAAAGGCATGCGTTCGGTCATTGGAGGCCCAGCAAGCGGGCCATGTCGTTGTAGAGCGCCAGGGACATCATCACGAGCATGATGGCAACCCCGCCACGCTGCAGCCTGTCGAGCCACAACTCGGAGACCTGACGTCCCGTCACGGCCTCGAAAAGATAATACATCAGGTGCCCGCCGTCGAGGACGGGCAGCGGCAGCAGGTTGAGCACGCCGAGACTCACGCTCACCACGGCGAGAAAGCCGAGGTAGTAGGCGAGGCCCAGACGCACCGACTGGCCCGCATAGTCGGCGATCGTCACCGGCCCGCTCAGGTTCTTGAGCGAGGCCTGGCCGATGATCATCTTGCCCAGCATCTTCACCGTCAGGGCCGACATCTGCCACGTCTGCGAGACGGCGCTGGTGAAGCCCTCGACGAAGCCGTAGTGCACCGACACCATCTGCGGCAGCTGGCCGGGAAACACCTCGATCCGGCCGATGCGGTGACCGGCCTCGATCATCGGCCTCGGCGTGACGACGAGATCGAGCCGCGCCGTGCCGCGCTCGACGCGCCAGCGCATCGGCACCGTGCTCGCGCCCGCACCGGCGCTGCGGATCGCGTCGCGGATCTGCGTCGCATCGACGATCGGCTGGTCGTCGATCGACAGAACACGGTCGCCGGCCTGCAGCCCGGCCTGCGCGCCGGCGCCTCCAGCCTTGACCTCGCCGAGCACCGGCTCGCTCCACGGATTGCCGAGGCCGATCTTCAGCATCAGCTTGGCATCGACCTCGCTCGAAGCCAGCGCCGCCAGGCCGAGCGTGACGCGATGCTGGCCGCGGCCGTCGCGATCGCTGGCGAGCAGGTCGATGTTCTCGCCGTGCAACAGCGATTGCGTCACTTGCCAGCGAAGGTCGGTCATCGAACGCACGTCGTGCCACTCGACGCCGTCGTCCGACCACGCGCGCACCCAGTCGCCGGCCCGCAAGCCCGCGCGTTCGGCGACGCTCGATGCAGCCGGCGGCCCGAGCAGGGCCTTGGGCTCGTCGACGCCGATCCAGTGCGCTGCCGAATAGAGCGCGACCGCGAGCAGCAGATTGGCGATCGGCCCGGCGGCGACGATCGCGGTGCGCTGCCAAAGGCGCTTGCGGTTGAAGGCACGGTCCAGATCGGCTGCGGCGACATCTCCTTCGCGCTCGTCGAGCATGCGAACGTAGCCGCCGAACGGCAACGCGCAGACCACGAACTCGGTGCCGTCCGGTCGCGGCTGCCGCCGCCACAACACGCGGCCGAAGCCGATCGAGAACCGAAGCACCTTGACGCCGCAGGCGACGGCGACCCGGTAGTGGCCGTACTCGTGGACCACGATCAGCACGCCGAGCGTGAAGAAGAAGGCGAGCAGGGTCGTGATCATCGGGTCGCGCCGATCGGGCGGGCAAGAGCGGTCACTGCGAAAGACCCTTCAGGAACTGCCTGGCCCGCTGCCGGGCCTCGGCGTCGAGGGCCAGCAGCGCGCCGAGCGAATCGGCCGCGCCGGGCGGCGGGACCAGGGCCGCGACGGTGCGGGCATTGACGCTGTGAATCAGATCGAAGCGGATGGTTCCGGCGAGAAACGCGGCAACCGCCTCTTCGTTGGCAGCGTTGAGCACGGCGCTCGTGCCGGCCGGTGCGCGTAAAGCATCCCAGGCCAGCCCGAGATTCGGGTAGAGCGCGAGGTCGGCGTCCTCGAATGTCAGCGACGCGACCGTTCTCCAGTCGAGCGGTGCGGTCCCCGATGCGATGCGGTCGGGCCAGCCGAGGCCGAGGGCGATCGGCACGCGCATGTCGGCCGTGCCCAGCTGCGCGAGCACCGAGTGATCGCGGCACACGACCATCGAATGGATGACGCTTTGCGGATGGATGACGACTCGGATCTGCTCCGGCTCGAGGCCGAACAGGAAATGCGCCTCGATGACCTCGAGCGCCTTGTTCATCATCGTCGCCGAGTCGACCGAGATCTTGCGCCCCATCACCCAGTTGGGGTGCGCCACGGCCTGCTCGGGCGTAACGTCATACAGGCTGCTCGGCTGCCGGCCTCGAAAGGGGCCACCGGACGCGGTCAGGACGATGTGGTCGATCCGCGCGCGCCATGTCGAGCGGTCTTCCGGCAGGCACTGGAAGATCGCCGAGTGCTCGCTGTCGATCGGCAGGAGCGTCGCCGCGCCCTGCGTCACCGCGTCGATGAAGAGCGCGCCGCCGACCACCAGCGCTTCCTTGTTCGCGAGCAGCAGGCGCTTGCCCGCCCGCGCCGCCGCGAGGCAAGAGGCAAGGCCGGCCGCGCCGACGATCGCGGCCATGACGATGTCGACGTCGGGATGCGCAGCGACGTCGCAGAGCGCCTGCGTGCCGTGTAGCACCTCGGTCGCGATGCGCCGCTCGGCCAGGCGCGAGGCCAGCGTCGCGGCGCCGTCAGCCGAGCCGACGACGGCGTAGCGCGGCCTGAAACGAACGCAGAGCGCGAGCAACTCGTCGAAGCGCGTCTGCGCGGTCAGCGCGACGACCTCGAAGCGCTCGGGATGCAGCGCCACGACGTCGAGCGTCGCCATGCCGACCGAGCCGGTCGCTCCGAGCACGCAAATGCGCTGTCGCCGCGTGGTCTGATTCATGTCAGCCATCACGTGGCGAGCGCCAGGGCGATCGGAAAGACCGGAAGCAGGGCGTCGACGCGGTCGAGGATGCCGCCATGTCCGGGCAGCAGAGCGCTGCTGTCCTTGGCACCGGCGCTGCGCTTGACGAGCGACTCGACCAGATCGCCGACGACGCTCATGGCCGCGAGGAAGACGACGACCAGCGCCAGGCCGGCGAGACCGGATCGGGTCAACACGACGCGATAGAAGCTGGTGGGGTCGATGGCGCCGGAGGCTTCCACCGCCAGCCACGCCGCGGCGACGAGCAGCGTGCCGACCATTCCGCTCCACACGCCTTCCCAGCTCTTGCCGGGACTGATGGCGGGCGCGAGCTTGCGCTTGCCGAAGGCGCGGCCGCCGAAGTACGCGAAGATGTCGGCGGCCCAGACGACGACGAAGATCGAAAGAATGAAATCGATGCCTGCGGCCTTGGCATTCGCCATCGCCAGCCACGCCGTCCACAGGGCGAGCAGGCCGACGCCGAGGCGCAGCGCGCGAGACAACTTCGGCCACGCGGCAACGCCGCCGCGCAGCACCCAGGTGCCGCCGAGCACCCATACGGCGGTCGCGATCCACCAGGCCAGCCGCGGCGCCGCGTTGCCCCAGCCTGCCCACAGCGCCAGGCCGCAGGCGACGCCGAGCGCGACTCCGAGCGCCACCGACAGACGGCCGGCGCCATTCAGCCGCGCCCATTCCCAACCGGCGATCGACATCGCCGCCAGCGTGACGATGGCGAAGGGCCAGACGTCGCCGATCGCCAGCGCCGGAAGAAGCACCGCCAGCAGGACGAGCGCGGTAGCGATGCGCTGCTTGAGCACGCGTCAGCTCTCGACAGGTTCGAGCGCGGCGCTGTTCGGCACACCGCCGAAACGGCGTTCACGCCGCGCGTATTGCGCCAGCGCCGCGTCGAGCTCGGCCGCACCGAACTCCGGCCAGAGGCAGTCGGTGAAGACGAGCTCGGAGTAGGCGGCCTGCCAGAGCAGGAAGTTGCTGATGCGAACCTCGCCTCCGGTGCGGATGAAGAGATCGGGATCGGGCGCATGCGCCAGCGCCATGTAGCGGTTGAGCTGCTCCTCGTCGAGCGCATCGGGGCTCAGCCCGGCGGCCATCGCCTGCCTGCAGGCCTGGACGATGTCCCAGCGACCGCCGTAGTTGAAGGCCACGGAAAGATGGATCCGCGTGTTGTGCCGCGTGCTCTCTTCGGCGTGCTGCCAGGCCGCGCGGACCTTGTCGGACACCTGGGTGCGGTCGCCGACGATGTAGACGCGAACGCCGTCGTCGGCAAGCTTGGCCAGATGGTTGGAGACGGCGACGAGAACGAGATTCATCAGCCCCGACACCTCCTCGCTCGGCCGCTTCCAGTTCTCGGAGGAAAAGGCGAACACGGTGAGGTACTCGACGCCACGATCGGCGCACGCGAGCACGGTGCGCACGAGCGTGTCGACGCCTTGCTTGTGGCCGAAGAAGCGCGGCATGAAGCGCTTCTTTGCCCATCGCCCGTTGCCGTCCATGACGATCGCGATGTGGCGCGGCACGCCTGCAGCCTGCCCGACGGGATCCGTCACCGCGCGCCTCCGGCGCGACACGTGGCCTGGTGCGTCTCGCGCATCAGACCGCCATGATCTCGGCTTCCTTCGCCGACGTGAGGCGATCGACCTCGGAGATGGTGCGGTCGGTGAGGCGCTGCAGCTCGTCGAGCGAGCGGCGCTCTTCGTCTTCGGAGATTTCCTTGTCCTTGGTCAGGCGCTTGGCGTGGTCGTTGGCATCGCGACGCAGATTGCGGATCGCGATCTTGGCGTCTTCGGCGGCGGTGCGGACGACCTTGGTCAGGTCGCGCCTGCGCTCTTCGGTCAGCGCCGGCATGGGCACGCGCAGCAGGTCGCCCTGCGACGAGGGATTGAGGCCGAGCTCCGATTCGCGGATCGCGCGCTCGATCTTCGCGCCCATGCCCTTTTCCCACGGCTGGACACTGATCGTGCGCGCGTCGAGCAGGGTCACGTTGGCGACCTGGCTGATCGGCATCTGCGAGCCGTAGTACTCGACGTGCACCTGGTCGAGGATGCCCGGGTGGGCGCGGCCGGTGCGGATCTTCTGCAGCTCGCCTTTGAACGATTCGACCGAGCGGGCCATCTTCTGCTCGGCGGTCTTCTTGATGTCGGCAATCGTCATCTCGTTGTCCTCACACGTGGACGAGCGTGCCTTCGTCCTCGCCCTGCACGACGCGCTTGAGGGCGCCGGGCTTGAAGATGGAAAACACGCGAATCGGCAGCTTCTGGTCGCGGCAGAGCGCGAAGGCGGTCGCGTCGAGCACCTGCAGGCGCTTGATGATGGCTTCGTCGAAGGTGATCCGCGTGTAGCGCGTCGCGGCCGGATCCTTGGCGGGATCGGCGCTGTAGATGCCGTCGACCTTGGTTGCCTTCAACACGATCTCTGCGCCGATCTCGGCGCCACGCAAGGCAGCCGCGGTATCGGTCGTGAAGAACGGATTGCCGGTGCCGGCGGCGAAGATCACGACCTTGCCTTCCTCGAGATACTGCAGCGCCTTCGGCCGCACATACGGCTCGACCACCTGCTCGATCGCGATCGCCGACATGACGCGCGCCGTGATGCCTTCCTGGCGCA
>DAIMIM010000058.1:0-1481 GCA_036722755.1 Caldimonas sp.
GAAACCGCGCCGAACCCGACGGCCAGCATCATCATCCTGCACGGCCTCGGCGCCGACGGCAACGACTTCGTGCCGGTCGCGCGCGAGCTCGACCTGCGCGCGGTCGGTCCGGTGCGCTTCGTCTTCCCGCACGCGCCGACGCGTCCGGTGACGATCAACGGCGGCCACGTGATGCGCGCCTGGTACGACATCCTCGGCTTCGACGCGCAGCACCAGCGCGAAGACGTTGCCGGGCTGCGCGAATCGCAGGCCCTCGTCGAAGGCCTGATCGCCAGGGAAAAGGTGCGCGGCGTGCCGGCCAGCCGCATCGTCCTTGCCGGCTTCAGCCAGGGTTGCGCGATGACGCTCATGACCGGGCTGCGCCACGACGAGCGGCTGGCCGGGCTGGCCGGCCTCTCCGGCTATCTGCCGCTCGCCGCCAAGGCCGAAGCGGAACGGCACGCAGCCAATCGCGATGTGCCGATCTTTCTCGCGCACGGCACGGCCGATCCGGTGATTCCGATCGCGCGCGCGCGGCAGTCGCGCGACATGCTGCTGGCGATGGGTCACGCGGTCGAATGGCACGACTATCCGATGCCGCACTCGGTGTGCGCCGAGGAGATCGCCGACCTGAACCGCTGGCTGCTGACGCGACTCGCGATCCCCGGCTGAGCGTCGCGGGTGCGTGACCGGCGGCGCTAGCGTCGCTCCGGCATCGGCGTCGATGTCGGCGGTCCGAATTTCTCCGACGGTTTCGGCGCCTTGGCATACAGGCCCTCGACCTTCGCAAGGTTGGCCTGGATGTCGCTGATGCGCGTCGGCCCCGACGGGTGCGTGCTCAACAGCTCGACCGGCGTGCGCTGGTTCGCCGCAGCCATCTTCTGCCACAGCGTGATCGCGGCGTGCGGGTCGTAGCCGGCGCGTGCGGCGAGCTCCAGGCCGACCAGATCGGCCTCGGTCTCGTCGGCGCGACCGAAACGCAAGCTCAGCAGCTGGCCGCCCATGTCGGCGAGCAGCCGTCCGCCGTTGCCGAGACCGAGAATCGCCGAGCCGATCTCGATGGCGCCGCGCGTCGCCAGGTGCTTGCCCATCTGCTCGCGCGCGTGCTCGCGCAAGGCATGCGTCATCTCGTGGCCCATCACCATCGCGACTTCGTCGTCGCTGAGCCTGAGCCGGTCGAGCATGCCGTAGTCGAAGGCGATCTTGCCGCCCGGCATGCAGAAGGCATTGATCTGCTTGCTGCCGATCAGGTTGACCTCCCAGCGCCAGTCACGCGCCTTCGGATTCCACGCGTAGGTCTGCGGAATGAGGCGCGACGCGATGGCGCGCAGGCGCAGCACCTGCGGGTGGTTCTGCGGGCCGAGAGCGTGCCGCTCGGCAGCTCGGCCCAGCATCGCGTTGTATTCGCGCCCGGCTGCCTGTTCGACCTGGTCCTCGCTCACCAGCCGGCCAAGCATCGATGGCGGACCGACGTCGACGCCTTCGCGCGCCGAGGCAGGCAG
>DAIMIM010000058.1:1581-11944 GCA_036722755.1 Caldimonas sp.
GCACGGCTTCAGCGTCCGGCGTGGGCGCTGCCTCGGCGACGCTCTCGAGCAGGGCGATGGGTTGGCGCAGTGCGACGAGCAAGGCCAGTGCCGGCAAGGCGACGGCCGCCGAGATGACGAAAAAGCCCGGCCAGCCGATCGATTCCGCGAGCACGCCGGCCAGCGGCCCGACCCAGACCCGGCCGATCGAGGCGAATGCGCTGAGCAAGGCGAACTGGGTCGCGCTGAAGCGGCGGTTGCACAGGCTCATCAGGAAGGCGACGAACGCGGCGGTGCCCATGCCGCTGGTGATGTTCTCGCTGGCGATCGCCATGAGCAGGCCGCCATCGACCGGTGTCGCCTCCGCGAGCTTGACGATGCCCCAGTCGAACGGCGGGATGACGAGCCCCGGCAGCACGCCCCGGCCATGCACCGACAGCCACCAGAAGCCGAGGTTGCCGAGCATCTGCAACACGCCGAAGACCAGGAGCGAACGCCAGAGCCCGAGACGCAGCATCAGGGCGCCGCCGAGCAGGGCGCCGCCGATCGTCAGCCACAGCCCGATCACCTTGTTGACGAGCCCGACCTCGGCCGTGCTGTAGTGCATCGCCTGCAGCAAGAACGGCGTGAGCAGCGCGCCGGCGAACGCGTCGGGCAGCTTGTACAGGACGATGAAGGCAAGGAATGCCGCAGCGCCCGGTTGCGCGAAATAGCTCGACAGGCTGCCGAGGAAGGTCTCGAACTTCGCGCGCTTCGCTGCCCATGCGGCCAGCGGGACGGTGACGAGGACGCCGACAAGCAGCGCGGCGAGATCGGCCCAGCGCTGCCCGAGCGCCGGCGACACGCTGCTCGCCGCGAACAGCGGCGCGACGGCGGCACGGGCGAGCGGCGACAGGGCGAAGCGGGTGACGACGACGCCGAGGGCGACTGCGGCGGCGACGGCGAAGAACCCGCGCACGTCGTGGCCGGCCACGCTCGACGGCATCACCGGCCGGGCCAGACGCGGCGCGCACAGTGCCGAGAAGGCGGCCGCGCCGACCATGAAGATCGCCATCACGCGGTAGACCTCCGGCCACGACCAGCCGCCGCCCTGGTGCGGATCGACCCAGATGAAGGCGATGCCGCCGGAAAGAATCATCGCCATGCGATAGCCCAGCACGGTCAGCGACGAGCCGATGCCGCGCTCGGCCGGGAGCAGCAGATCGGCGCGGTACGCGTCGACGACGATGTCCTGCGACGCCGACAGCCAGGCGACGAGGCCGGCGAGCAAGGCGAACGTGCCGAGACCGTTCGCCGGCGGCGCCGATGCCATGGCCACGAGCGCCAGCGCCAGCGCCAGCTGCGTCACGACCAGCCAGCCGCGACGCCGCCCGAGCCAGGGCGGCTCGAACCGGTCCATCAGCGGCGCCCAGAGGAACTTGAAGGTGTACGGCAGGCCGACCAGGCTGAGAAAGCCGATCGTCGCGACATCGACGCCGTCGGCGCCCAGCCAGGCCTGCATCGCCTGGCCGGTGAGGGCCAGCGGCAGCCCGGAAGCGAAGCCGAGAACGACAACCGAGCCGAGGCGAATCGCCCGGGCGAAGCGCGCGCCGGCTGCGGCGCCGCGGGCGGGCGGAACGGTCATGGGCGCATTCTAGGGACGCGACAATGCCGCATGTCCCCGCATCGTCGCGCCGCGTCACCCGCCTTCGGCACCGAGGACTTTCGCGCCGCGCTGGCGATGTTCGCGACCGGCGTGACGATCGTGACGGCGCTCGACGCCGACAGCCGGCCGGTCGGCCTGACCGCCAACTCGTTCAATTCGGTGTCGATCGAGCCGCCGCTGGTGCTCTGGAGCCTGTCGCTGCAGGCCGGCACGATGCCGGCGTTCGAGCGCGGCTCGCACTACGCGGTCCACATCCTGGCATCGGATCAGCACGCGCTGGCCGAGCGTTTCGCGCGCAAGGAGATCGACCGTTTCGAAGGCGTCGCCTATCGCCCCGGCAAGCACGGCGTGCCGATCCTCGACGGCGCCGCGGCGGTCTTCGAATGTTTCAATCGCAGCCGCTATGAGGAAGGCGATCACGTCATCTTCGTCGGCGAGGTCGAGCGTTGCGCGAAGCAGGACGACGCCCACCCGCTGATCTTTCACGGCGGCCGCTACTTCACGGAGCTGCCGTTGTGACCACGCCGATGGTCGCGCGCCGCGTCGCGGGCCGCGCGATCGTCGTGTCGATGCTCTTCGTCTCGGCCGGCCTGCTGCGCGCAGAACCGGCCGAGCCCCTCCTGATGAACCCGTTCGGCGATCCGTTCATCGCCGCCACGCAAGGCGCGCCGTGCGCGACGCCGCTCGGGCCCGCCTACACCGATCGCGAGCGCAGGGCCGAGACGCATTCACGCGCCGAGCGCGGCACGAGCTGCTGGCTGAGCGGCCGGTGCAAGGAGCCCAACGCGTATCGCTACGACGCCGCCAACGCCGCGGCCGCCGTCATCGCGCTGCGCCGCGACGCCTCGATCGCGACCAGCTCGATCTGGGTGACGGCGCAACGGCGCTTGATCTATCTCGAAGGCTGCGCCGTCGATGCGGCGCAGGCAGATCGCGCCACAAGCGCCGTCGCGGCGCTGCCCGACGTCGACCGCGTGATTCCCGCACTCGCCCTGCCCGGCGAACGCGCGCCCTACCGCCGCGCTCAACCCTGATCGGCGGCCGCAGCGCGGCGGCGCTCGGCGAACGCGACGAACCAGCCGATGGCGTCGCCATTGGCCATCGCCCCGGCCTTGAAGAGCTCGTCGGCAGGCGTTCCCATCAGGAGCTTTTTCACCGGCAGCTCCATCTTCTTGCCCGAGAGGGTGCGCGGCACGGCGCTGACCTGGAAGATCTCGTTGGGCACATGGCGCGCCGAGAGCGCGCTGCGGATGCTCGACTTGAGCCGTCGCGTCAGCGCGTCGTCGAGCACCGCGCCTTCGCCGAGGACGACGAAGAGCGGCATGTAGCTCTCGCGGCCCAGGTATTCGAGATCGACGACCAGCGAGTCGAGCACCTCGGGGATCGTCTCGACGGCCCGGTAGAGCTCGGCCGTGCCCATGCGGATGCCGTGCCGGTTGATGGTCGCGTCGCTGCGCCCGTAGATGATGGCGCCGCCGCGCGGCGTGATGCGGATCCAGTCGCCGTGGCGCCAGATGCCGGGGTACATGTCGAAGTAGCTGTCGCGCAGCCGGCGGCCGCCAGGATCGGCCCAGAAATAGAGCGGCATCGACGGCATCGGTTTCGTGCAGACGAGCTCGCCGACCTCGTCGACCAGCGCTCGCCCGAGGCCGTTCGCGTCGGGCTCGCTCCAGGCCTCGACCGCCGCGCCGAGGCAGCGGCACTGCATCTCGCCGGCGACGACAGGCAGCGTGCGCAGGCCGGCGACGAAGGCGCCCGCGAAATCGGTGCCGCCGGAGATCGGCGTCAGCCAGACATCGGCTCCGTCCACCTTCGGCAGCTTCGACCAGATCCATTCATAGCACTCGATCGCCAGCGGCGAGCCGGTCGAGCCGACGGCGCGAATCGCCGACAGATCGCCGGCCTCGCGCGGCTCGACGCCGGCCTTGAGGCAGCTCGCGTAGAACGCGGCGCCGGCGCCGAAGAAGGTGACGCCGGTCTGCGCTGCGAAACGCCACAGCGTCGACCAGTCGGCGTCGCCCTTTCTGCCTGGCGACGCCGCGCTGCGCGGCCCGGCCGGGCTGCCGTCATACATGCACACGGTCGTGCCGCCGAGCAGCGCGCCCATCTGCGAGTTCCACATGATCCAGCCGGTGGAGCTGTACCAGTGGTAGCGGTCGCCGCTGTCGGCGCTCGGCCCGACGTCGTTGTGCAGCGCGGCCGCCTTGAGCGACTCGACCATGACGCCGCCATGACCGTGCACGATCGCCTTGGGCAGGCCGGTCGTGCCGCTCGAATAGACGATCCAGAGCGGATGGTCGAAGGGCAGAAAGCGTGGTGCGAAGGGCGCGTCGCCAGACGTGGTGGCGTCGAAGTCGTGCACTGTGCGGGACCGTGCGCCGAGCGGTGCGGCGAGCGACGAGGCGTCGCCGCTGCCGATGTTGTTCCAGAACACGACATGGCCGACGCTCGGCAGCTCGTCGAGCAGGCCGCGCAGGACCTCCATGCGGTCGTGGGTCGCGCCGCCGTAGACGTAGCCGTCGCAAGCGATCAGCACCACCGGCTCGATCTGGCGGAAGCGGTCGAGCACGGCGAGCGGCCCCATGTCGGCCGAGCACACCGACCAGACCGCACCGATGCTCGCGCAGGCGAGAAAGGCGATTGCCGTTTGCGGCACGTTGGGCAGGAAGGCGCAGACGCGGTCGCCCGGCCGCACACCCATGCGTTCGAGGGCCGCTGCGAAGGCGGCGACGCGCCTTCGCAGCTCGGGCCACGCCAGGCTCTCGGTCTGGCCGGCGGCCTGCATCGCCTCGTTGCGAAAGACGATCGCAGGGTGGCCGGCCGCATCGGCCCGGTCGGCGTGGCGAAAGAGGTGTTGCGCGTAGTTCACCTGCGCGCCCGGGAACCAGCGCGCGCCAGGCATCGTTGCCTCGGCCAGGACACATGCATGCGGCGTCGGCGATTCGATCTCGAAGAAATCCCAGACCGATTGCCAGAACGCGGCGAGGTCATCGCACGACCATTGCCAGAGCCGGTCGTAGCCCTCGGTCGTCGTCGCGTCGAAGTCGAGGCCGCGCGCGTCGCGCAGCCACTGCGTGTAGCGGGTGATGTGCGCAGGGCGCGCCGGCAGGTGTCCAGCCATCGTGTGATTCGTCTAGGCGTTCTTCGGCTGCGTCGCGACGTCGATGTCGACGTGCTGCCAGAACTGCAAGCCATACAGCGGCGAGCGGTAGCCGAGCAGCCACGGCTGCATCAGATACGTCGCGATGCGATGCACAAGGTACTTCTGCGGCATGTAGGCGGCGGTCAGGTCGTCGGCCTCGTGGAGTGCGGCAAGGCGCTCCGGGCCGTCCGGCAGGCGCTGGGTTCGCTGGTAGAGCTCGTCGAAGCGCGCGTCCTTGAAGCGGGCCAGATTCGCGCCGCCCGAAGCCGGGCCGTAGAGCGTCTCCATGGTGTCCTGGAAGTCGGGCGATCCGCTCGAGAAGCCAAGCCGCCAGAGCATCAGCTTGCCGGCTTGCGCCGACTTGAGATGCTCGGGCCATTGCGCGATCCGGAGGCGGATGCGGACGCCGATCGCGTCCATGTCCTTCTTCCATTGCTCGTCGAATTGCCGCTGCAGCGCGTCGGACGTGGTCGCGTACTCGATCAGCAGGGCGCTGCCGTCGGGCAGCTCACGCCAACCGTCGCCGTCGCGATCGAGGTAGCCGTAGATGTCGAGCAGTGCCTTGGCGCGCGCCGGGTCGTAGACACCGTTCTCGCTGCGATAAGTGGCGTCGTAGCCGTAGCCGCCCGGCGCGACGAGCGACTGCGCCGTGATGCCCTGGTTGCGGCGCACGCTGCTGATTTCCTGGCCGATGTTGGTGCCCAGGGCGATGGCGCGGCGCAAGGCCACCTTGTCCGGCGCCATCCCGCCGACCACGGGATCTTCCATGTTGAAGTAGTACATGGTCCGGTCCGGGTTGGCGAAGCGGTCCATCTGCACGCCACGCCTGGCCAGATACGGCGCGACGTGACCGCCGGGAATGGCTTGGTCGCAGAATTCGAGCGGCACCGAAATGAGATCGAAGCTGCGGTTGAGGAACGACAGCCAGCGCGGCTGGCTCTCTTCGATGATCGAGATCTCGACGCGATCGATCATCGGCAGGCGGCGGCCCTTGAAGCGGCGCAGCATCGCCTGCCCTTCGGCGTCGTCGGCCTCGGGCTCGCCGTCGTAGAGCACCTCGCGGTAGTTCGGGTGGCGCTCGAGGACGATGCGCGAGCTGCGCCGCCACTCGGCCAGATGGAACGCGCCGGTGCCGACCGGGTGTTCCATGATGTGCTCGCCGTAGAACTCGACGACTTCGCGCGCCATGGCGCCGTAGAGGCTGCTGCTCGCCAGCGTGTAGAGAAATCGCGGCCGCGGGTTGGCCAGCCTGAACTGCACGGTGTAGCGATCGAGTGCGCGGATGCCTTGGACCGGCCGGTCGTAGTCGAACGGCTGTCTGGTCTTCCTCGCGGTCTCGCGCAGTGCGTCGAGACCGAGCGCGCCTTCGTCCTTGAAGGCCGTGTACGACGGCGTGCGGATGGCTGGATCGAAGAAGCGCTTCCAGCTGTAGACGTAGTCTTCGGCGACCAGCTCGCGCTGCTTTCCCTTGAAGGCCGCGTCGTCGACGAAGTAGATGCCCGGCCGGATGCGCACCGTCCAGCTCCGGAAGTCGTCGGCAATCTCCGGCATCGCCTCGGCGGTGTGCGGCACGACCTTGGTCGGCCGCGCCAGATAGTCGAAGCGGTAGAGGCTCTCGAACAGGTGGGCCAGCACGACGCGCGAATACAGATCGCTCACCTGCGCCGGATCGAACCCCGTCTCGGCGATGAGGAAGGAATAGCGCAGCGTCTTGGTCGTCGCGTTCGCGCCAGTGCCGGCCGCACCGGCTGCCGCGGTGGTCAGGCCGCCGCCCAGCAGCAGCGGCGCAGCGATCGCTTCGCGCCTCCTCATGCGGTGGTCTTGCGCTCCAGTGCCGTGTCGATGTCGACGAACTGCCACCAGTCGATCCAGAACGGCGCGCGCCGGTAGCCGACCAGCCACGGGTAGCTGAAGTCGGTGACGATGCGATGGGTGTGGACGCGGTAGGGCGCGTACGCCGCCATGAGCTCGGCGGTCTTGTCGAACAGCGCCTGCCGGCTCGGTCCGGACGGCTCCAGCTTGAGCTGGTCGTAGAGCTTGTCGAACGCGGCGAGATGAAAGCGCGCGAGGTTGCCCTTGCCGACCGCGCCGCCGTAGACGCGCTCGAGCGTGTTCTGCCCGTCGGGCGACGACGCGAGCGAGCCGACGCGCCAGAGCATGAACTTGCCGGCGCGAGTCGCCTTCAGGTTCTCCGGCCACTGCGCCGTCTTGAGCACGGCGCGCAGGCCGAGCGCGTCCATGTCCTTTTTCCAGAGCTCGTCGAGCTGGCGCGTCGTCTGATCGGACTGCGTCGCCATCTCGAGCAGCAGCGGGCGGCCGTCGGGCTGCTCGCGCCAGCCGTCGCCGTCGCGATCGACATAGCCGTAGACGTCGAGCAGGGCCTTGGCCTTGGCCGGGTCGTACTCGCTCATGGTCGTGCGCAGGTCGGACCGGTAGCCTTCGCTCATCGGCGGCAGGATCGACTGCGCCGGGACCGCCTGGCTGTGCCGGGCGATGCGGATCTCGCGGTCGATGTCGTTGCCGAGGACGATGGCGCGGCGCAGCGCCACTTTCTCCGGCGTGTAGCCGCCGACCAGCGCGTTCTCCATGTTGAAGACGGTCAGCGTCACGTCGGGGGTGACGCTGCGGTAGATGCGGATGCCGCGCTTGGCGAGGTTGGGTGCGATCTTGCCGCCAGGGGCGGCCTGATCGACGAACTCGTTCGGCAGCCGCTCGAGAAAATCCTGCTCGCCGTTCAGGAACGACAGCCAGCGCGGCTGCGACTCCTCGATGATGGCGATCTCGACCCGATCGATCATCGGCAGGCGGCGGCCCTTGAAACGCTCGACGAGCGCCTTGCCCTCGACGTCGTCGGCGTTCGGTTCGGCGTCGTAGAGGTCTTCGCGGTAGGTCGGGTTGCGCGTCAGCACCATGCGCGAGCTGCGTCGCCATTCGCTGAGCCGGAAGGGGCCAGTGCCGACGGGGTGCTCCATGATCGTGTCGCCGTAGGCTTCGACCACCTCGCGCGCCATGGCGCAGATCACATCGCGCGCCGCCCAGGTGTAGAGATGGCGCGGGCGCGCTTCCCGCAGCTGCACGCGCAGGGTGTAGCGATCGACCGCACGCAAGCCTTCGACCTTGCGGTCGTAGTCGAACGGCTTCTTGCTCCTGACCGTCTCGTCGTAGAGCTCATTCAGACCGACGATGCTTTCGGACTCCACCACCGACTGCTGCGGGCTCTTGTTCTTCGGATCGAAGACGCGCTTCATGCCGTAGACGAAGTCCTCGGCGACGAGCTCGCGGCGCCGACCCTTGAAGGCCGGGTCGTCGACGAAATGGATGCCGGGCCGGATGCGGAAGGTGAACGTGCGGAAATCGTCCGAGACATCGGGCATCTCCGTGCAGACCAGCGGCTTCAGCTTGAACGGGCGCGCCAGGTAGTCGTAGGTAAGCGGCGCGTCGAAGATGTGCGAGGTGACGATGCGCGAATACAGATCGCTGACCTGTGCCGGATCGAAGCCGGTCTCGGCGATCGGGAAGGCGTAGCGCAGCACTTTTTCGCCGTCGGGCGCGGCGGCGTCCGGCGGCGCAGCCGCCCAGTCGGGCAGCATGCGCGCTGCCCAGAGCGCGGCCGCGGCCTGGGTCCACTGCCGCCGCTTCATTGCCTTGGCTTGCTCGCAATTCGCATGGCGAGACGGAGTCTAGGCGCTAGACTCGGTTCCCAGCATGGCCGCCTATCTCATCCGGCGCCTCTGGCAGATGATCCCGACGCTGCTCGGCGTCATCCTTCTCGTCTTCGTCCTCTTCAAGTTCTTCGGCGGCGACCCGGCCGAAATCCTGGGCGGCCTCAACGCCACGCCGGAGCAGGTGCAGGCGATCCGCGACCAGCTCGGCCTCAACCAGCCCTGGTACGTGCAGCTCGGCATCTACCTGAAGGGCATCGTCACCTTCGACTGGGGCCGCAGCTTCGCCACCAACGAGGCGGTCAGCCACATCTTCGCGACGCGCCTGCCGGCGACGCTGACGGTGATGACGCCGATCCTCGTTCTCGACACCCTGCTGGCATTGCCGATCGCGATGTGGGTGGCCTACCGGCGCGGCTCCTTCAGCGACCGGGCGATCATGATCGTCAGCACCGTCGCGCTCTCGATCTCGTTTCTCGTCTACATCATCCTCGGCCAGTACGTGTTCGGCTTCCAGCTGGGCTGGTTCCCGGTGCAGGGCTGGAGCGACAGCGTCGTCAAGAACCTCGTCACCTATGTGCCGCTGCCGGTGATGCTCGCGCTGATGGTCGGCCTCGCGCCGCAGACGCGCCTGTACCGCACCTTCTTTCTCGACGAACTCGGCCACGACTACGTGCGCACGGCGCGCGCCAAGGGCATGGGCGAAGGCACGGTGCTGTTCAAGCACGTGCTGCGCAACGCCATGATCCCGATCCTCACCAACGTCGCCCTGGCGCTGCCGAGCATCTTCGTCGGCTCGTTCCTGATCGAGGTCTTCTTCTCGATTCCCGGCGTCGGCCGCGAGGTCATCCTGGCCGTCAACCGCAGCGACTACCCGGTGATCCAGGCGTTCACCATCTACCTGGCCATGATCACGATGCTCGTCAACCTGAGCGTCGACGTGCTCTACAAGCTGGTCGATCCTCGCGTCGTGCTGAAGTGAAGGCCGACGCATGAGCCCGAGACCATGAGCGCCGTGCTGCCGCCGCTGGTGTCGGTGGGTGCCGCGGCGCCACGCTCCGAAGGCGTCTGGCGCGCTGCCTGGCAACGCCTGAGGAAGGATCGGCTCGGCATGACCTCGCTTGTCGTCGTGCTGCTGTTCGTGCTGATGATCGTGCTCACGGCGACCCATCTCGTCGCCGGCGACTGGCAGAAGGAAGTCGGCGTGCCGAGCGCGCCGCCCACTTTCCTCGGGCCGGCCGCCGCGGTCCAGGCCGAGGCGATCGCGGCACCGAGCGGGCCAGTGGCCGACATCTCGGCGGTCGACCCGCTCGCGCCGCGCTACAAGGAGTGGGCCGAGCGCGCATCGAAGTACAAGACCACCGAGGCGCCACGCGCCGAGACGCTGCCGTTCGGCGCCGACCGGCTCGGCCGCGACGTGCTCGCCAAGGCGATGAAGGGCACGCAGACGTCGGTCTTCGTCGGCCTGGCCGGCGCCATCGTCGCCACCGTCATCGGCACCGTCCTCGGCGCGCTGGCGGGCTTTTTCGGCGGCAAGGCGGGCGACCTGCTCGAGTGGGTCTATAACGTCTTCACGTCGATCCCCGACATCCTGCTGATCCTCTCGTTCTCGGTGATTTTCGGCCGCGGCATCGGCAGCGTCGCGATCATCCTGGCGCTGGTCGGCTGGACCGGCGTCTACCGACAGGTGCGCGCCGAATTCATCAAGCACTCGACGCGCGACTACGTCCGTTCGGCCGAAGCGATCGGCGCCTCGGCCGGCTCGCGCATGTTCCGCCACATCCTGCCCAACGTCAGCCACGTCATCCTGGTGCGCATGTCGCTGCTCGTCGTCACCTTCATCAAGTTCGAGGTGATCCTGTCGTACCTGGGCCTCGGCGTCGGCGTCGACGACGTCTCCTGGGGAACGATGCTCGCCGAGGCGCAGAGCGAGCT
>DAIMIM010000059.1:0-11823 GCA_036722755.1 Caldimonas sp.
GCTTGAAGGCGATCATCGCCCGCAGCTTGTTCGGCAGGACGGGCTTGATGAGCAGATGAAAATTGTGTTCGAGCGCTTCGCGGTCGTGCCCCGTCATGCTGCTGCCGGTGACGACGATCGCCGGCAATGCCGATCCGAAACGGGCGCGCAGGCTCTTGATCGCGTCCACCCCGGTCTCGCCGTGCTCGAGACGGTAGTCGGCGATGATGAGGGACGGCTTGACCACGGCCGGGTCGACCGATCCGGCCCAGGCCGTCGCCTTCACCACGCTCTCGAACGCCTCGATGCGGGCGCCCCAGCCGCGTAGGAGCACCTCGAGGCCTTCGCGCACGGCCGGCTCGTCCTCGACGATGACGATCAGCCGGCCGTCGAGCGTGATGCCGACCGGTGTTTTTCCGTGCACCACCGGCGCTCCGACGCGCGGCGCCTTGCCGAGCGGCACCTCGACCGAGAAGACCGATCCCCGGCCCACGTCGGATCGCAGCGCAAGCGGCGCCGCCATCAGCGCCGCCAGCCGCTTGACGATGGCCAGGCCGAGGCCGAGGCCCTTCTTGTGCTCGCCGGTGCTGACAGCAGCCGTTCCCGGCACCTGATAGAACTCCTCGAAGACGCGCATGCGCTCGTCTTCGCCAATGCCCAGGCCGGTGTCCCAGACCTGCAGGAGCACGTGCTCGCCGCGGCGGCGCGCGCTCACCAGCACCGTGCCGTCGGTGGTGTAGCGGATCGCGTTGGAGACGAGGTTGCGCAGGATCCGCTCGACCAGCAACGGATCGGCCAGCACCGCGCGCTGGCCGCCGCGAAAGCGCAAGGTGAGGCCCTTCTCGAAAGCGGCCGGCTCGAAGTGCAGGCGCAGCTTGCGAAAGATGTCGGCGATCAGGAAGTTCTCGGGATTGACCTCGACGCCGCCGCTGTCGATGCGGGTGATGTCGAGCAGCTCCGAGAACAGGCCCTCGAGCGCGTCGACCGACTCGTTGATGCTGTTGACGAGCTGGGCCACTTCCGGCTCGTGCGTGCGTTGGCGCAACGCCTCGGCGAACAGGCCCATGGCATGCAGCGGCTGGCGCAGGTCGTGGCTCGCGGCAGTGAAGAACTGCGTCTTGGCACGGTTCGCGACCTCAGCCTCGTGCCGCGCCGCATCGGAGACCGATTTCTCGGCGCGCAGTTGCACCGTCAGCGCCTCGGTGCGCAACTTGAGAGCGACGTTCGCGTCGAACGAGTTGCGGTAGTTGCGACCCAACAGGATGATCATGCCCATCGCCACGGCCATGACGACAGCGAGCTCCCAGTGCAAGTCGGCGTCCTGCACGGCGACGGCGACGATCGCCGGCACGAACACGAGCAGCACGAAGACGACGAAGAGCGCGAACTGCGGCGCCAGAATGGGCACGCTGGCGACGCTGAAGGTGTAGACCACGAGCACCAGACCGACCTGATGCAGGCTGCTCCCGTACGGATAGAAAAGCCACGCCGCCGCGCCCCACAGGGCGCCTCCTGCCAGCACACCGGCGTGCCAGGCGCGTAATCGGCCGAGCAGCGTTTCCCACCGCTTCGGCTCGTGGCGGGCGAAGCGCAGCGCCAGCGACACGCGCACCAGCCAGACCAGCAAAAACAGCACGCCCCAGACGACGAGCAACATTCGCGGCGCTGCGTCGGCGAACATGAGCTCGAGCACGATGGCGCCGACCAGATGGCCGGCCAGCGACGTCCGGTTGAATGCGAAGGTGCCGCGGACCTGGTCGCGCAGCAGCAAAAAGCCGCCGAGCGGCCGCGGCTCCGTCAAGGCGCTGCGCGGGGCGGCCAAGGGTTGATGCCGCCCTGGCTCGACATCTGGCTGACAGCGAGGACCGCCTGCGTCCGCGAGTTGACGCCGAGCGCGCGCAGGACCGCGGCGACGTGGTCCTTGACGGTCTCGACCGAAAGATTGAGCTCGCGTGCGATCAGCTTGTTCGACAGGCCGCGCAACAGCAGCGACAGGACATCGGTCTGGCGCGGTGTCAGCTTGAAGGTGGCGAGGGCCGCCGCATGCTGCGCCGGCGACGGCGTGCCCTGCGCATCGGCGGGGGCCGCGACGGCGCCGCCGCCGCCAGCGAAGTCATCGCTGCGCATCGTCATGGGCGGCACGTAGATGCCGCCCTTCATGACCACGCGCAGGGCCTCCTGCAGCGTCTCGTTGCTCGCCCGCTTGGGCACGAAGCCCATCGCGCCCAGGTCGATGGCGCGGATGACATCGGCGCTCCGGTCCGACGCGGAGACGACGACGACCGGCACCGCGGGATAGGCGTTGCGCAGCTCGACCAGCAGCGCGAAGCCGTCGGCATCGCCCAGGTTCAGATCGAGCAGCACGAGATCGAACCCGGCATCGGCGGCGAGCGCCTCGCGCGCAGCCCGCGCACCGGCCACGCCGCGCACCGAGACGTCGTTGCCGAGACCCTCGATGACGTTCTGCAACGCCGTGAGGATCAGCGGGTGGTCATCGATCAGCAGAACTTTCATGGCATCACGGGCCGAAAACGCGACGCCCGCCGGGCCGCCCCAAGGGCGTTGCCGTCCCCTCGGGGGGCGGCGAACGTAGAGAGCGTGGGGGCCTCATACATACCGTCGGCCGACGGACTCGGCAACGCACACGGGCTTGTCGAAGCCTTCGCGCTCCATCGTCACCTCGATCGTCAGCTGCGCGCCGCCCTCGAGCGGCTGGTAGGCCAGCAGCTTGAAGTGGCCGCGCAGCCGGCTGCCGCTCGGCACCGGCGCTGGGAAGCGGACCTTGTTCAGGCCGTAGTTGACGCCCATCGTCGTGTCGCGCACCGAAAAGGCCTTCGCGCTCATCTCGGGCAGCAGCGACAGGGTCAGGAATCCGTGCGCGATGGTCGTGCCGAATGGGCCCGTCTTCGCGCGCTCGCGGTCGAGGTGGATCCACTGGTGATCGCCGGTCGCGTCGGCGAACAGCTGGATGCGCTCCTGGGTCACCTCGATCCAGTCGCTGACGCCGATCGATTCGCCGACCAGCGGTTGCAGCTCTGCGAGCGTCTCGAAGCTGCGCATCATGCGCGGCGCCCGCCGGGCCGCCCCAAGGGCGCCGCCGCCCCCTCGGGGGGCAGCGAACGAAGTGAGCGTGGGGGCATCAGTTCACCCACACGACGATGGGTTCCCACTGTTCCATGTCGCGCTCGAAGCGCGCGGAGGAGACATCCCAGAGCGTCAGGCCGTGTGCCGCGAGGTGCACGTAGTTCTGAGTGTCGCGCAGGAAGCCGAGCAGCGGCACGCGCATGCTTTTCAGGAACTGGCGCAGCTGGTCCGTCGCGATCGTGCCTTCCCGGGTGCGCATGCCGACGACGGCGATCTGCACCTTGGGACCGCGCCGGTGCGCGAGCAGCTGATCGACGAACTCGTGGGTGGCGTTGATGTCGAAGATGCTCGGCTGCAACGGGATGAGCACCTTGTCGGCGAGCTTCATCACCTCGTCGAGCCGCTTGCCGTGCAGACCGGCCGGCGTGTCGAGGACGACGTGGGTCGTGCCCTTCGGCGGCCGCACGACATCGCCCTGCGTGGTTTCCCAGGCGCTGATCTTCGGCAGGCCGGCCGGGCGATGGTCGAGCCAGGTGCGCGACGACTGCTGGCGATCGACGTCGCCGAGCATGACGGCGTGGCCGCGCGAGGCGAGGTAGCCCGCGAGGTTGGTCGAAAGCGTCGTCTTGCCGACCCCGCCTTTGGGGTTGGCGACCACGATCACCGGCATGCGGTCCTCCGTCCGTTTCTGATTTTGCGGTTATGTTAGCGGCGCACGGCGCCTGCGCGCCATCCCGAGTAACCAGCGCCAATGCACTGCGAGCCCTGCCATGGCTGAAGCCGACCCGCCGCCGACGACAACGCAACCCACGCCGCTGCGGGCCGAGATCCTCGTGCTCGTCGCCCACCCGGAGCTCGAGCAGTCACGGGCCAACCGCCGCATGCTCGCAGCGGCGCGGGCCCTGCAGGACGCCTCTCCTCCAGGGCGCATCGCCGTGCGCGATCTTTACGCCTTGTATCCCGACTATCTCATCGACATTCCGGAGGAACAGGCCGTCCTGTCCGCTGCCCGGCTGGTGGTCTGGCAGCAGCCGATCCATTGGTACGGCATGCCGCCCCTGCTCAAGCTCTGGGTCGACGACGTGCTCAGCTTCGGCTGGGCCTACGGCCCCGACGGCACGGCGCTGCGCGGCAAGGACCTCTGGCTCGTCGCCACGACCGGTGGCCCCGAAGACTCGTACCGACCCGACAGCTACAACCGCTACTTTTTCGACGCCTTCCTGCCGCCCTACGAGCAAACGGCGGCGCTCTGCGGCATGCGCTTTCTTCCGCCCCTGATGCTGCACGGCGCGCACAAGGCGAGCAACGGGGTGATCGCCGCGCATGCCGAGACCTATGCGAAGCGCCTGTCCGAGTACCCGCAATGGCCGGAGCTGGAGACGGTCGCGCCCTGCGTCGATTGCGAGGTGCCGCTGACGGCGCGCCCGATCGAGAACGTCATGGAAGCCGCCTAGGGCCTGTTCACGCTATGGCACACGGCTCCTGGCTCTCGGGCTTGCTCGTCTACCTCGCCGCCGCGGTCCTCGCGGTGCCCGTCGCCAAGTTCCTCGGCCTCGGTTCGATCATCGGCTACCTCGGCGCCGGCATCCTGATCGGGCCCTGGGGGCTGAAGTTCGTCACCAATCCGGAAGACATGCTGCACTTCGCCGAGTTCGGTGTCGTGCTGATGCTCTTCCTGGTCGGCTTGGAGCTCGAGCCGCAGCGGCTCTGGGCGCTGCGCAAGCCCATCTTCGGCTGGGGCAGCGTGCAGCTGTTCGGCTCGGCGATGCTCCTTGCGCTCGGCGCGCTCGCTTGCGGCGTCGATTGGCGCCTGTCCGTCGTCGCCGCGCTCGGCTTGGCGATGTCATCGACGGCGATCGGCCTGGGCGTGCTGGTCGAGCGCAACATCATGACGACGACCTCGGGCGAGAGCATCCTCAGCGTCTCGCTGCTGCAGGACATCGCCGCGATCCCGATCCTGGCGCTCGTGCCGTTCCTCGCCATCGCCGCCGGGCACGGCGACGGCGGCGGCTGGCTGGGCGCCGCCAAGGCCATCGGCACGATCGCCGTCGTCATCCTCGGCGGCCGGCTGCTGTTGCGGCCGATGCTGCGCTGGATCGCGTTGAGCGACTCGCCCGAGATCTTCACCGCCGCCTCGCTGCTGCTCGTCGTGGCGACGGCGGCGCTGATGGATGCGGTCGGCCTGTCGATGGCGCTCGGCGCGTTTCTCGCCGGCGTGCTGCTCGCGGAAAGCGAATACCGGCGCGAGCTCGAGACCGACATCGAGCCGTTCAAGGGCCTCTTGCTCGGCCTGTTCTTCATCGCCGTCGGCATGAGCATCGACTTCGCGGTCGTGCTGCACCAGCCCTGGCTCATCGCCGCCGTCGTCGTCGCCTTCCTCGGCCTGAAGGCCGCCGCGCTCTGGGGCATGGCGCGCCTCATGCCGCTGCCGGTCGCCGAGCGGCCCGTCTTCATCATCCTGCTCGCGCAGGGCGGCGAGTTCGGCTTCGTCGTCTTCCAGACTGCCGCGCAGGCGGGCGTGATCTCGGCCCCGGTCTCGTCCTTCCTGGTCGCCGCCGTGGCGATCTCGATGCTGCTGACACCGCTCCTCCTGGTCGCCGCCGACCGCTGGTGGCTGCCGCTGCTGGCGGGCTCGACACGACGGCCCGGCATCGAGGAGATCAGCGAGCCGCAGAACGCACCGGTGGTGATCGCCGGCTTCGGCCGCTATGGTCAGATCGTCGGCCGCATGCTGTTCGCCAATGGCGTGGCGTCGACCGTGCTCGACCACGACGCCGAGGCGATCGAGGCGTTGCGCAAGTTCGGCTGGCGCGTCTACTACGGCGACGCGACGCGGCTCGACCTGATGCGGACGGCGGGCGCCGACAAGGCCCGCGTCATCGTCATCGCCATCGACGACACCCAGCAGAGCGTCGAGTGCGCGAAGATGATCCGCGAGAATTTTCCCGATGCGACCGTCGTCGCCCGCGCCCGCAACGTGCAGCACTACTACCAGCTCTACGAGCTCGGCATCCGCTTCATCGAGCGCGAAACGCTCGATTCGGCGCTGATGAGCGCACGCAGCGCCCTGGAGCAACTCGGCTGGCAGCCGCATCAGGCGCGCAACCTGGCGCTGCGCTTTCGCCGCCACAACGTCGCGCAACTCGCCGCGATCGCGCCGCACCGCAAGGACGAAGCGCGCCTCGTCGCTGCGGCCAAGCAAGGCCGCCAGCAACTCGAGGAGCTGTTCGCGATCGAGCGCCAGCAGGCAGCCGAGCGGCAGGCGCGCGCCGGCTGGAGCGGGACGGCCGATCCGCCTTGAGCGCCCGGCTCGCCGGCGCACACCGCACTGCGTTTACTCGAAGCGGCAGGCTTCCTCGAACGACAGGCGCGGGCTGCGCGCGAACAGCTTGCTCGGGTCGCCGTGGCCGAGGTTGCAGATGAAGTTCGTCTTCACCTTGGTGCCGGCCCAGAACTCCTCGTCGACCTTGGCGCCGTCGAAGCCGCTCATCGGCCCGCAATCGATGCCGAGCGCGCGCGCGGCGAGGATGAAGTAGCCGCCCTGCAGGCTGGAGTTGCGAAACGCCGCCTCGTCGGCGAACGGCTTGTTGCCGACGAACCAGGAACGCGCGTCGGCCGCCGGGAACAGCTTGGGCAGCTTCTCGTAGAACTCGAGGTCCATGCCGATGATGGCGGTGACCGGCGCCGAGCTCGTCTTCGCGACATTGCCCGGCGACATGCAGTTGACGAGCTTGGCCTTGCCTGCGGCCGAAGACACGAAGATGATGCGCGCCGGCGAGCAGTTGGCCGAGGTCGGGCCCCACTTCATCATCTCGTAGAGCTGGCGCAGCCTGGCCTCGTGCACCGGCTCGGATGTGAAGCCGTTCTGGGTGCGGGCGTTGTCGAAGAGTTGTTCGGTCGTGATGTTCATGTCGGGCGGGCCGGAATTCGGCCCTGCAGGTGAGGACGATCCGATTCTGTCCAGCGGCCGGCCCAGAGGCGTCAATGGATTCGTTCGCGCCGTTCGCGCGGATTGAAGGCCGCGCCGACAATTGCCCCGTGTTCGCCCCCTCGCCCACCGATGTGCGCCGCTTCTTCGTCGAGGCCGGCAGGAAGCGGCGTGCCTCGCTGCCGTCGACGCCGCTGGAGACCATCGCCGCCGATTGGGTCGACGCGCACCCGGAATACGCGGCCGACCTGGCGCGTGCCGCCACCGGTCTCGCGGAGGAAGCGGATGCGGCCGGCAGCGTCGCGGCGCTGCCGAACGCCGTCGGGGACGGAGCACGCGAGAACCCGTTCCTGCATCTGTCGATGCATCTGTCGATCACCGAGCAGATCGGCGTCGATCAGCCGCGCGGCATCCGCGACGCCTATGGTCAGCTACTCGCCCGCAGCGGCTCGCCGCACGAGGCCCAGCACGAGATCATGGAATGCCTGGGCCGCATGCTGTGGGACTCGCAGCGCAACGGGCGGGCCCCCGATGGCGACGCCTACGTCGAGTGCATCCGACACCGCGCACGGCGTTGAGCGGCGCGAGCGGTGACGCCCGAAGCGCTCAGCGAAACACGAGCGCGAGCGCCACCAGCACAAGAATGGCCGCCAGCACCCAGCCGATGGCTCCGACCGGCTGGCGCACGCGCGACACTGAGACAGCCGCACCCGACGCGGCAACCGAAACGAGCTCCCCGTCCGTGGCTGCCGCGGGCGCGACCTGGGCCTGCAGGTGGGCCTCGAAGGCCTTGAAGAAATCGTCGGTGATCTTGCCGGCGGTCGCATCGATCAGGCGCGAGCCGATCTGCGCCATCTTGCCGCCGACCTGGGCGCGCGCCTCGTAGGCGAGGCGCGTCGCCGCGTCGCCCTCGGCGAAGAGTTTCACGTCGGCCGAGCCCTTGCCGAAGCCGGCGACGCCGCCCTGGCCGTCGAAATTGATCGTGTAGCCGTTCGGTGCATCGACGTTCGTCATCTTCAGGTTGCCCTTGAAGCGCGCGCTGACGGGGCCGATCTTCATCGCCACGACGGCGGCGTAGGCGTCGTCGCCGGTGCGCTCGAGCGACTCGCAGCCGGCGATGCACGACTTGAGCACCTGCGGGTCGTTGAGGGCCGCCCACGTCGTCGCGAGCGGTGCGGGAATGAGTCGGTCGCCGTGCAGTTCCATCGTGCGATTCTGCTACGCGGCGCGGCGCTCGGCTGCCGCGCTTCGGCCACGCAGCCGCGGCGAACGCAGCGCCACCGCGAGGTCGGCCAGGCTGGCGAGGTTGTGCACGGGCAGGAAACGGTCGACGTTGGGAAGGATCGCGCGGATGCCCGCGGCACGCGGCTCGAACCGGTCGAAGCGCAGCAGCGGATTGAGCCAGACGATCTGGTGCGCGAAGAGGCGAAGCTGGCGCGCCGCGCGCGTCAGGTCGCCGTGCTCGTCGGTGTCGAGGCCGTCGCTCACGAACAGCACCGCGGCGTTGGCGCCGAGGAGGCGCCGCGCCCAGTGCCGGTTGAACTCGTCGAGGCAGGACGCGATGCGCGTGCCGCCCTTCCAGTCCGGCACCTGCGACGCCGCCATGGCCAGCGCGACGTCGGGATCGCGGTTGCGCAGCGCCCGCGTGATGTTGGTGAGCCGCGTCCCGAAAGTCAGCGTGTGCACCTTCAGATGGCGCCGCGTCAGGCCATGCACATAGTGCAGCATGAGGCGCGCATAGCGGTCCATGGAGCCGGAGATGTCGAGCAGCACCACGAGCGACGGCAGCTCCACCCGCGCCTGGCTGAAACGCGGCACAAGCGTCGCCGGTTGTCGAGCCATCGCCAGCATCGTCGCGCGCAGATCGATGCGACCGCGCGTGCTCGTCTCATGCCGGCGCCGGCGCACCGGTGCGAGCGGCAGCGGCAGCTCCTCGGCGATGCGCTTCGCGAGCTCGAACTCGTCGGCCGTCATCGACTCGAAGTCGGCGGCCTGCAGGCGCTCGCGTTCCGAGGCGGTGAACGTCATTTCATAGTCGATCCGCTCGTCGGTGCCGGCCTCGCGCTCGGCCGCCCCGTTGCGCGGGCGTGGCGGCGACAACGCGTCGGCAAGGCGGTTCTGGCGCTTGCTGCGGTCGCGATCGCCGCGGCCCTGGATCGTCGGCAACAGCTGCGCCATCATCTGCTCGAGCAGCTTCGGATCGCGCCAGAACGCATTGAAGGCGGCGTCGAAGATCGTCTGCTGCTCGTGCCGGTCGAGCATCACCGCCGACAGCGCGGCGTGGATGTCGCCGCGGCGCTCGAGACCGACCGCTTCGATCGCCTCGAGGGCCGCGATCACCCGGTCCGGTCCGACCGGGACGCCCGCGCTGCGCAGGACGCGCGCGAAATGCGCGACGTTCTCAGCGAACACCGGCGCGACCCGTCTCGCGCAAGTCCTGCAGCAGCCGCGTCACGTCGGCGCTCTGCATCTTCATGATGTCGTCGCGGTGCTTCAGCAGCACGCCGAGCGTGTCCTGCACGTTGGCCGGGTCGAGGCTGATCGCGTTCAGGGCGACGAGCGCGTTGGTCCAGTCGATCGTCTCGGCGATACCCGGCGCCTTGAAGAGATCGAGCGTGCGCATCCGTTGCACGACGTTCACGACCTCGGCGTAGAGCCGCTCGGCCGCGCCCGGCGCGCGCAGCCGCACGATCTCGAGCTCGCGGACCGCGTCTGGATAGTCGACCCAGTGGTACAGGCACCGGCGCTTGAGCGCATCGTGGATCTCGCGGGTGCGGTTGCTGGTGATGACGACGATCGGCGGCGCGACGGCCTTGATCGTGCCGAGCTCGGGAATCGTCAGCTGGTTCTCGGCCAGCACCTCGAGCAGGAAGGCATCGAACGGCTCGTCGGCGCGGTCGAGCTCGTCGATCAGCAGCACCGGCGAGCGCTCCTGCGTCAGCGCCTGCAGCAAGGGCCGCTCAATCAGCATGTCGCGCGCGTACAGGCTCTTCGACAATCGCTCGCGACTGGCCGCATCGCTGACGTCGTGGGCCGCTTCGGCCAGCCGGATCTCCATCATCTGCCGCGCCACGTTCCATTCGTAGGCGGTCTGGGCGATGTCGAGACCTTCGTAGCACTGCACCCGCAGCAGCTCGGTGCCGAGCGCCTGCGCCAGCGCCTTCGCCAGCTCGGTCTTGCCGACGCCCGGCTCGCCTTCGAGGAACAGCGGGCGCTGCAGGGAAAGGCCGAGAAAGACGGCCGTCGCGAGACGACGATCGCAAACGTAGTTCTCGGCGCCGAGAAGTGTGAGGACCTCGTCGACGGATGCGGGTCCGGGCATCAGCGCGCCAGCGCCGCGGCCACCGCCCGCGACGCCATCACGCTGATCATCGCGGCGCGGTATTCGGCCGAGCCGTGCAGATCGCCATTGATGCCGTCGGTCGGCATCTTCACCGCTTTGGCAGCGTCGGCCGTGAAGCTCTTGGTCAGCGCCTCTTCGATCGCCTTGGCGCGAAAGACGCTGCCCTTCGCACCCGTGACCGCGACGCGCACGCCGCCCGGCGTCTGCGCGACGCACACGCCGACCAGCGCGAAGCGCGAGGCAGGCTGCTTGTACTTGATGTAGGCCGCCTTCTGCACCGCCGGAAAGCTCACCGCCGTGATGAGCTCGCCGGGCTGCAGCGCCGTCTCGTAGAGGCCGGTGAAGAAGGCGTCGGCGGCGATGGTGCGGCGGTCGGTGTGGATGGTCGCGTTCAGCGCCAGCAGGCCGGCCGGATAGCAGGCGGCCGGATCGGCGTTGGCGATCGAGCCGCCGATGGTGCCCATGTTGCGCACCATCGGATCGCCGATGCCGCCGGCGAGCTCGGCCAGCGCCGGAACGATGCGCTTGACGTCGGCGCTGGCGGCGACCGCCGCGTGCGTCGCCATCGCGCCGATCGTCACGCCGTTGCCGTCGGCCTTGATCGTCTTCAGATCGGCGACCGCGCCCAGGTCGACGAGGCGCGCCGATTGCGAGAGGCGCAGGCGCATCGCCTGGATCAGGCTTTGGCCGCCGGCGAGAAAGCGTGTATCGGCGCCGGCGCCGGATGTCTTGGCCGCGTCGCGGCTGGCCGGACGCTGGTAGTCGAATGCGTACATGTGGGTGTCTCCGTGGGTTCAGGCGTGCAGGCCGTGCGCGGCGCGCCAGACGCGCTCCGGCGTGGCCGGCATGGCGATGTCGGCGATGCCGAGCGCGTCGGTCAGGGCGTTGATGTAGGCCGGCGGCGAGCCGATCGCCCCGGCCTCGCCGCAGCCCTTGACGCCGAGCGGGTTGTGCGTGCACGGCGTCGACGTGGTCGAGAGCTGGATGTTCGGCACGTCGACGGCGCGCGGCATCGCGTAGTCCATGTACGAGCCGGTGACGAGCTGGCCCGAGGCCGTGTCGTAGACGCAGCCTTCCATCATGGCCTGCCCGAGTCCTTGCGCGACGCCACCCTGCACCTGGCCGGCGACGATCATCGGGTTGACGATATTGCCGAAGTCGTCGACGGCGACGAACGACGCGATGTGCACCTTGCCCGTGTCGGGTTCGACCTCGACCTCGCAGATGTAGCTGCCGGCCGGATAGGTGAAGTTGGTCGGATCGTAGAACGCGTTCTCGTTGAGGCCCGGCTCGAGCTTGTCGAGCGGGTAGTTGTGCGGCACGTAGGCCGTCAGCGTGACCGAGCCCCATGGCACTTTCTTGTCGGTGCCCGCGACCCGGAACTCGCCGTTCTCGAACTCGATGTCGGTGTCGGCCGCCTCGAGCAGGTGGGCGGCGATCTTCTTGCCCTTGGCGATGATCTTGTCGACCGCCTTGACGATCGCCGTGC
>DAIMIM010000060.1:0-11744 GCA_036722755.1 Caldimonas sp.
CGCGCTCGACGCCCACGCGCGTCATCACCGACACGTCGGTGGCCACCTCGATCGGGTGGCCCTGGTGGACACGCCCGCCGACGCCGGCGTATTCGCCTTCGGAGTTCTCGCGCACGATCACCCAGTTCAGATCGTCCGGCTTGCAGCGCTTCAACGGGCCGTCGATGCCGGGCAGGATGCGCGTCGGCCGAACGTTGGCGTACTGGTCGAAGCCCTGGCAGATCTTGAGCCGCAAGCCCCACAGCGTGATGTGGTCGGCAATGTGCGGGTCGCCCGCCGAGCCGAACAGGATCGCATCCTTGTCGCGCAGCGCATCGAGCCCGTCGGCCGGCATCATCGCGCCGTGGGCCCGGTACCAGTCGCCGCCCCAGCCGAAGTTCTCGAACTCGAAGCGGAAGGTGCTGCTGGCCGCGGCCAGCGCCTCGAGCAGCTCGCGGCCGGCGGGCACCACTTCCTTGCCGATGCCGTCGCCGGGGATGGTCGCGATGCGATAGGTCTTCATGCCGCCGATGTTAGCGGCGGGTGTGGGAATGCACGGCTTTGAATGCACCGCGCCTTGCCGCAGACTGCTGCTCCGCATGTCGCGGACGAGACCGTCGCTCGTTTCGACGAAAGGGAGCCCTCATGATTTCCTTCACTCGCACCGGAGCCATCGCCCCAGGCAAAGGCGCAGGCGCATTCGCCTTCGCACAGAAGGTCGCCGCCTACTGGAAAGACAACTTCCACCAGGAGCTGGAGCTGCGCCGGCCCATCGGCGGCAACCCGAACCGGATCGCGTTCACCTCGGCCTACAAGGACCTGGCCGCGTTCGACGCTGTCTCGGTCAAGAGCATGGCTGATGCCAAGTACCAGGAACTGCTGGGCACCGGAGCAGAGCTCTGGATTGCCGGATCGCTCCACGACGAGATCTGGAGAAGTGCCTAGGCACTCGGCCGTCGTGGCGCGCAGGCCATGAGCCTGGAATCGGTCCGATCCTTCCTCGCCGAGCACGCGCCCGACATCGAGATCGTCGAGGCGCCAACCAGCACTGCCACGGTTGCTCTCGCGGCCGAGGCGCACGGCGTCGCACCCGGCCAGATCGCCAAGACCCTGTCGCTGCGGTTGAGGGACGGCGTGATCCTGCTCGTGATGAGCGGCGATGCCCGCATCGACAACCGCAAGTACAAGGACCGGTTCGGAACCAAGCCGACGATGCTCGGCGCGGCCGACGTACTGGCTGCGACCAGCCATCCGGTCGGCGGCGTTTGCCCGTTCGGCTTGCCGCAGCCGCTGCGCGTCTATGCCGATGCGTCGCTGCGCGCCTACGACGTCGTGGTGCCGGCGGCCGGCGACACCCACGCCGCACTTCGCATCGCACCCGAACGGCTGGTGCAGCTCGCCGGCGCGCAGTGGGTCGATGTCGCCCAGCTCCCGGGCTGAGCGCCCGTCGCGTCCAGCGGACGCCGGTTCGCGCGAACGTAAAAGTCGGTAACCGATGGCAGCTTTCGGGCCGCAATTCGGTTACTGAAAGCAAGGCGGCCAACCCCGGGCTGCACCAAGCTTTCAGGACACGCCCATGGACGACTCGTGGTCAACCGCTTTTCAGTCGCTCGCCGACCCTGCGCCGCCGCCGCCGTTCGATTGGCCCGAACACAGCCGACGCATCGTTCGCCGCGCCGAGCCGTCACGGCCAGGCGCCCTCGCATCGGAACCGGTCCTGACGACCCAGTCGAAAATCGCCGCCTTCCTCGCGTTGCGCTCCGGCGGGGCGAGGGTGATCGAGGTGGCCAGGGCGGTCGGCGTTGCTTGCCCGACGGCGTTGCGCCATCTGCGCCGCATGCGCGATGCGGGTGCCGTCGCCGGCGGCGGCTGTCGTGGGGAGACGTGGCGGCCGTGCGTTGAGCAGCGGCTGAAGGCGGCCTGACGTGCGGGCTGTCGGTCTCGGTCGGCGCTGAGAGCTGCGCAAGGGCATCGGAACAAGATGAGTGCTGCCTTTTTCAGGGCTCTCGGCTTGACAGCGCCGATGGCGGCCGGATCGCAGACGGTCAAGCGGAGCAAGGGAGACCCGGGCCTGACCGATGCCGATTTCCCGACCGACGCGACGGCCAGGCGCCGGGAAGACGAGGCACGCGAGCAGAGGCGCCGCGACGAGGCCAACCGCCCGAAGGCCGATGCCAAGCCCTCCGCGCCCGACCCCGTGGATCCGGTCGTGAAGGAAGCCGAAGATGCGATCGGAGATCCTGCGAAACGGCTGAAGGCGATGGCCGATGCGCGGCTACCGCGCTTCGAGGCCGAGTTCGACGCCGACACTCCTGCGATCCGGCTGATCAAGGACTTCGAGAGCAGCCTGAAGAAGGCGGCCGAGTACACGAACTACATCAACAAGACGATGGATTTCGTGATCAAGACGGGAGCGGTCGCGAAGGTGTCGGAGGCAGTCGCCATTGCGTCGAGCCTCAAGAACATGACCGGCCGCGTTCTGGGCGCGATCGCCAGCACGGCCAACGCGGCCCAGAAAGCGAGGGAAGCGCTGGCCTTGCTGCACCAGGCCGATCATTTCGCCGACGCGACGATGCAGCTGAACATGAACGACAGAAAGAGCGTGGAACGCTGGGTGAAGGCTTCGAAGTCTCTCTACAACGCAGCGGCTCCGTTCATCGACTGGGCGCACACGGCTGCCGTCGCCGAGGCCTTCGGCGGCTCGGCGCTGGCCGGCAAAGTGGCGGCGTCGATCCCGATTGCCGGGGCGGAGTTCATGGCGGCGCTGGAAGCGCTCGACCAGGGGCTGAAGAACGAAGGCGCCTATTTCGCCCGCTACGACAGGCTGATGAAAAAGATCTTCGACGAACCGGATGCGGCGCCTCCGCCGACGCCGGCGCCATGGAAATCCAGGGAGGAGCTTTCGATCGAAGCGGGCCAGAGGGACGAGAACACGCTGAGGAGATTCGTCGGCCAGCGCAAGCAATGGGTGGAGGAGGACAAGCGCCTGAAGCAGGAGCAAGCGAAGAAGGACGAGGCCGCGAAACACAAGAAGGAGATCGACGCTGCGGCCGCCGCGCTCGCCGCGACCAAGCAGGAATTCGAGGGCAAGGTCTTCGTCGCCACCTACCAGAAGATCCGGCCCGAGCTGAGGACGAAGATCCTCGTCGACGTGCGCAAGCGCCGGGCGGGGGCGGTGACATGGATGGAATGCTTCCTGGCTCCCGACGACGTCGGCCTGGCGCCGCGCGACATGGACGAAGTGGCAGGCGTCAGCATTCCACCGACCAAGGCGCACGTTTCCGACAACGAAGCGCAATTCGAGATTCACAACTTCGAGATCGCCTCGCCGAAGTGCCCGTTGTTCGACCAGGCGCACGCGGCGGCATGGAAGGCGTTTGCAGCGAAGAAGGGAATCGATCCGTAACGTGCCCGTTCGAGTCGACTTCAGCGGCTATGGAAGCTTGCTGAAGCCGAACACCGGCGGGTTCATGCCGCAGCTCACGCCGTCGTCGGCGACCTTTCCGGTCGCGTTGACGATGAACTTCGACTTGGCAGTGCCAGCGATCACGAGAGGCGCGGTCAGGTTCAGGCCGTTGGTGCTGCTCGGGCCGGTCGGTTGCATGAAGGTGTTGCCGCCCGCGCCGGCCGACGGGTTGGTCGTCAGGTAGAGATACACGGCGTCCGACACCGGTGCCGCATCGGTGCCGTTGCACGTGGTCGGCGCGCCGGCCGCATCCGGGGCCTGCGTCGTGCCGCCGTTGTCGGTTCGGCAGACATCGGCGGTGTACTGCGTGCCGCCCATGCACAAGCCCGAGGTCGAGCTGGGCGTGAACTTGATCAGGTCCGACATCTTGATGATGACGCAGTTGTACGTCGCGTCCGGCGGGTTGCCGCTGCCGAGCATCGGTGACGCGAGGAAGTCGACTTCGGTCGCCGTCGGGCTGGAGAACACCGTCACGGGACTGGTGCACTGCGGGCTGGTCGACAGCATCACGGAATAGACCTGGAGCTTCAGCGAGCTCGCGTCGAGCGCCATGGCGTTCGCCGAGACCAAGCCGGCAGCGATGAGTGCGAATCTGAGCGATTTCATGGTGGTGGCCTCGTGCGGGCTAGCTGCCAGCCCCGACGATCGTCAGCTTGTCGGCGCTGGAATCGTCGCCGCCGCCGCAGGATGAGACGGCAACGCCGATGGCGAATGCGCAAAGCGAGAGTGCAAGGAAGCGTTTCATCAGGGCTCCGTTGGATGACGTGCCGGGGTATCGGCGCCATTCCCCGGACCTTGAGACCCCAGGCCGCCGAAATCGGGTCGAGCAGTGACTTGAAGCCGAAATTCAGCGACCGGCGGCTGCCTTCGACTCGAGCTCGAGCGCCGTCAACCACAGCCGCACGTCGAGCTCGAGCTGGTGATACTCGGGCTCCATGTGCGTGCAGAGCGCATAGAACGCCTTGTCGTGCTCGCGCTCCTTCAGGTGCGCCAGCTCGTGCACGACGATCATCTTCAGGAACGGCGCCGGCGCCTGCTTGAACAGGCTGGCGACGCGGATCTCGCGCTTGGCCTTGAGCCGGTTGCCCTGCACCCGCGACACGGTGGTGTGCGTGCCCAGCGCGTTGCGCACGATGTGCAGCTTCTGGTCGTATTGCACCTTCGCCAGCGGCGGCGCGCTGCGCAGGTAGCGCGACTTGAGCTCGCCGACGTAGTCGTAGAGGGCGCGGTCGGTGTTGACCTCGTGGCCTTCGGGATAACGGCGGCTCACGCTCTCCGCCAGGCGGCCTTCGGCGATGAGCCCGCGCACCTGAGCGAGCAGGGTGGGCGGATAGCCGGCCAGGTACTTGAGCATCGTCAGGCGTTGCGGCGCTGCTCGCGCAGCATGAAGAGGTAGAGGCCCTCGACCTTCTCGCGCGCCCACGGCGTGCGGCGCAGGAAGGCGAGGCTCGACTTGATGCTCGGGCCGCTCTGGAAACAGCGCACCGGAATGCGCTCGGCGAGATCAGGCCAACCGTAGTGAGCGACGAGGGCGATGAGGATCGCTTCCAGGGTGAGGCCGTGGAGGGGATTGCGGGGCTGCGCGTCGACCGACATCTACAGGTCCGGGCCATCCCTCAACCAGGCCGGACTGTCTCGCTGTGCATGCAGCACTTTCAGGACGTCCACCGGGTCTTCCCGCTCGACGTAGAAGACGAGGTACGGAAACTTGTTCAGCGGCCAGAAGCGCAGCCCGGCGATGCCGAGCGCGGCCGCGTAGCGCAATGCCCCGGTTGCCGGGAAGCGGCGGATATGGCGGTAAGCCTCTGCTAGCGCTGCGACGAACCGGGTAGCGAGGGCGGCGCCGCCTTCTTGCAGGTAGTGGCTCACTGCCACGTCGATGTCGCGTGCTGCCGCCTGGCGGACGGCGACACGCTTGGCCTTCATCGACCGGCTGGCTTGCGGATGCGTTCGCGCACCTGAGCGAAGTAGGTGGGCCCCATCTCGGCCACCACGGGCGAGGCCGCGGCTTCGAGAAAGACGGTGCGCAGCTGGTTGCGGTCTTGCTCCTTGCGAATCAGCTCGCGCACGTATTCGCTGATCGTGCCGAAGCCGCGTTCCGCGATCTGCTCGTCGACGAATGACTTCAGCGAATCCGGCAGGGAAATGTTCATGGTGCTCATGCCTCAATGCTAGCGCTGATGGCAAAAAATGGCAAAGTCGAAGCGTTCAGGATCACTCTCCTTACTTTATAGTAAGGAGGAACGAAGGAGCTTCGACCATGACCACCGCAACCGTCACCAGCAAGGGGCAGATCACGATCCCGGCCAACGTCCGGCTCGCGCTCCAGGTCAAACCGGGCGATCGGGTGGAGTTCGTGGAGGTCGACCCTGGCCGGTTTGAAGTCGTGGCCGCCACGGTCTCGGTGACGGAACTGAAGGGCCTGTTCGGCAAGCCCGCAAGAAGCGTCTCGATCGATGCAATGAACAAGGCGATCGCATCCCGCGGCAAGGCGGCACGATGATCGGCCTGGACACCAACGTCCTCGTTCGCTACATCATGCAGGACGACACGAAGCAGGCGGCGAAGGCCACGGCCCTGGTCGAGTCGCTGACGGCCGAGGTGCCCGGGTTCGTCTCGCTCGTGTCGGTCGTCGAGCTGGGGTGGGTGCTCTCGTCGTCGTATGAGCTGACGCGCGAACAGGTGGCGCAAACGCTCGATCTCTTGCTCAGAACAAAGCAGGTGGTCGTCGATCGTGCCGACCAGGTGCTGAGCGCGCTTCGCGTGTTCAAGACCGGGTTGGCGGACTTTGCCGATTGCCTGATCGAGCGGACGGCCGCGCACGCCGGTTGCGAGCGGACCATGACCTTCGATGCCGGAGCCGCGAAGACCGCGGGCATGACGTTGATCCGATAGCTCGGCGCGCTGGCGCTCGAATGGCGGACTCGGCGCGCCACGGCGGCGTCAACGCTGCGGGGCACGCGCCGCCGCACCGGAGAAGTTGGCTTATCGCTCATATTCATGTCCGAAAAATAGTACGTTTTCGGACAGGAGAAGAGGAAGACAGGCGAATCGATGTGGCAGAAATTCGCGGCCGCTCCGGGCTCGCCGAGCTCTTGAACCTTTCCTGACCCTGCTGGACCAGCGTCTGCAACGCCAGCCCGACACCGTGGTTGCGTACACGGACGCCGATGCCAAGCGAGACAGGGCCTTGGTCAAAGGCGTGAAGCCCCGCTGAATGGCGGATGGGGCGCATGGCCATCGTCTACGCACGGCTCAACGACGCGAAACCCAGTGGCGTTCGGGTTCACCCTCTCGATTGCAGCGGCAAGAGACGCAATCGCTTGCGGTTTGTGTCGATGGTCAACAGGGCGCCTGCCTGCAATTCGCTGGCCATCTGCTTCACGGCACCGATGACCTGCAGGCCAACGGCGTCGGAGTTCGGAAGCTCGGCGCGCACCTGAACGACGCTGGGTCTGGCGCCTTGCGTCACCGCGAGAATGGCGCCGAAGTCGAGATCATGCGTGAGCACCACATAGTCGTGCTTCGCGGCATAGGCCATGATTTCCCGGTCGGTCGCGTCGTGAGCACCCACCGTTGACCAGTGGACCGCCTCGATGCCGCCTTCATTCAATACACCGACCCATCGTGGCGACAAGTTCATGTCGACAAGGAGCCGCATGGACCGTCATGCACCGGCCAACGTGACCTCGCGCTCCTCAGCGCGCCAGGCGGCATATCGAAGCGCTTGCAGGACATCCTCGCGTTCGAGATAGGGATAGTCGCCGAGGACCTCTTCGATGCTGCGACCCGCGCCGATCTGGCTAACCAGGTTGCCGACGGTGACCCGCATTCCGCGGATGCAGGCCCTTCCAGCCATCACGTCGGGCTGCTGTGTAATGCGATCGAGTTGTTCCACGCTTGCTCCTCGTCTGACTGCGCGCCATGGTACGCGCGCCGCCCGATCAGCGATCGTGGACCGCACGCCCGAGCCAGTTAGCACCATTGTCGCTCTACCATGCGCCTTGCCGCATCGCCGCAACGGGCTCCGCCGAGGGCATCAGAAGACGCAGGCAACGCCCCAACGAGAGATCGAGTTGGCCAAGGAGCGATGGTCGCAATCGCAGAAGGAACGATGATGAGCAAGACCCAAGGCCACCCGCTCACCGGCCGCACCGCCCTCGTCACCGGCGCCTTCAGCGGCCTGGGCCTGCACTTCGCGCGGGTGCTGGCCGCGCACGGCGCCAAGGTGGCGATGGCGGGCCGGCGCATCGAGCTCGGGCGCACCCTGGCCGCCGAGATCGGCGAAGCCTCTGCGCGGCCCGGCGACGTGCGCGCCTACGCGATGGACGTCACCGATGCGGCGAGCATCGCCAGCGCCATGGGGCACATCGTCGCCGAGCTCGGCGTGCCGCAGATCGTGGTCAACAACGCCGGCATCCCCGCGCGGGCGCCCAGCCTCGAGCTGAGCGAGGCGCAATGGCAGGGCGCGATCGACACCAACCTCTCGGGCGTGTTCCGCGTGGCGCAGGCGAGCGCGCGCGAGATGGTGCGCACCGGCACGCGCGGCAGCATCATCAACATCGCCTCGATCCTGGGCCTGCGCGTGCGCACCCAGGTGGCGGCCTATGCCGCGAGCAAGGCGGCGGTGGTGCAGCTCACGAAGGTGCTGGCGCTCGAATGGGCCGAGCACGGCATCCGCGTGAACGCCATCGCGCCCGGCTACTTCGATACCGACATCAACCGCGAGCTGCTGCGCACGCCGGTGGGCCAGGCGATCGTCGCGCGCATTCCGCAGCAGCGCGTGGGCGAGCTCGCCGAGCTCGACGGCCCGCTGCTGCTGCTGGCCTCCGACGCGTCGTCGTACATGACCGGCGCGGTGATCCCGGTCGACGGCGGGCACCTGGTGAACACGCTTTGACGGTCGGGAGAGACTCCTCGGCCGCCTGCGCTAGTGATAGAAGTAAGGATCGAGGACCGACACTTCGGTGATGCTGCCGACCGGCAATTCGTTCGTCCTGGCCACTTCGCGGATCGCGTCGGCCGAAGGCGCGTCGTAGACGCAATACGTGCGGGTCTTGTCGGGGCTCACGTAGGAATGCAGCCAGGTCACGCCGCGCTCGGCGTTGACGGCAGCGATGCGGGCGCAACCTTTGGCGCCTTCCGACGTCATCGGCACCGAAAGGCCGGCGGGGAAGACGCGTTCGATCATGAAGCGAGGCACGGGGAACTCCTTGGCAGCAGTGCAATGAGAGGATCATCGGCGCCGGCACGCCCTGTCGTATTGAAGACCGCCAAATCGTTCTGAATCGTTCTGAATGGCCGCGCTGCTCTGCGGCCCTGCGGCGCGAGAATGGGCTGCAGAGGCGCGCTCGCGAAGCAGTGCGCGCCGGCCGGAGCAACGACGATGTCAGCGGGCCTCTATCGTTTCGAGAGCGCCGAGGTGCAGCCCGAGCAGCGGCTGCTGCGGGTGGGCGGGAGCGACCGCCAGGTCGGCGCGCGTGCGTTCGACCTGCTCATGGCCCTGATCGAACGCCGCGACCGCGTCGTCTCGAAGGACGAGCTGCTCGACGTCGTCTGGCCAGGTGTCGTCGTCGAGGAAAACAACCTGCCGGTGCACGTCAGCGCCTTGCGCAAGCTGCTCGGCGCGCGGGCCATCGCGACCGTGCCCGGGCGCGGCTATCGCTTCGTCGCTCCGCTCATCGAAGCAGCGGACCCTGCCGGCCTCGACGCGGCCGCCCCATCGGCGCCGGCGCGGACCGATGCCGGTCGCTTTCCGGCGTCGAACCTGCCCGCGCATCGCCCTTCGCTGGTCGGCCGCGACCAGGATCTCGAAGCCCTCGGCGCCTTGCTGGCGTCGCATCGCCTCGTCACCGTGCTCGGCGCCGGTGGCATCGGCAAGAGCCGGCTCGCGCAGGCGGCCGCCGAGCGCGAGCGGCGTCGCGACGGCGTGTGCTGGGTGGAGCTGGCCGGCCTCGCCGACCCCGAGCTGCTGCCGCTCACCGTGGCGAGGCAGCTCGACCTTTCGATCGAAGAACGTGGCGCTCGCGAGCAGGCGCTGGTCGAAGCGCTCGCCAGCCGCGAGATGCTCCTCGTGCTCGACAACTGCGAGCATGTGCTCGATGCCGTTGCTTCCCTCGTCGAGCGCCTGCTGCAGGCGGCGCCGGCGGTGACGGTGCTGGCCACCAGCCAGGAGCCGCTGCGCATCGCCGGCGAGCAGCATTGCCGGGTCGATCCGCTGGCCGTGCCGCGCGACGCCGCAGCGCCCGGCGCGCGCGAGCACAGCGCGCTGCAGCTGCTCGAAGCGCGCATTCGCGAGGCGTCGCCGCGCTTCGTGCTCGCCGACGACGACGTGCCCGTCGCGGTGGCCCTGTGCCGCGAGCTCGATGGCCTGCCGCTCGCCATCGAGCTCGCCGCGGCGCGGGTGCCGCTGCTCGGGTTGCGCATGGTGCAGGCCCGCGTGCGCGAGCGCTTTCATCTGCTCACGGCCGGCACGCGAACGGCGCTGCGCCGGCACCAGACCCTGCGCGCGACGATGGAATGGAGCTACGCGCTCCTGAGCGAGCCGCAGCGCGTGCTGTTCCGCCGCCTCGGCGTTTTCTCCGGCGGCTTCACGATGGAGCTCGCCCAGGCCGCCTGCACCGACGACGGGCACGACGCCTGGGCCGTGCTCGACCTGCTCGCCGCGCTGGTCGACAAGTCGCTCGTCGTCGCCGAAGCCGGTGAACCGGTGCGCTATCGCCTCCTCGAATCACCGCGTGCGTTCGCGATCGAGCAGCTGGCCGCCACCGGCGAGACGGCCGAGGCGCTGCGTCGGCACGCCGCTGCGATGCTGCTGCTGCTCACCCGTGCCGACGACGGCAACATGGAGAGCACGATGCAAAGCGACGAGTACGCCGCGCTCCTGTTGCCCGAGGTTGACAATCTGCGCGCCGCCTACGCATGGGCGATGCACGAAGGCGGCGACCCGGCGCTGGCGTTGGGCCTGGCCGCGCACGCCGGGCCGCTGATCGACTACAGCATCGAGTTCGCCGATTGGCTGCTCGCGCAGCGGGCTCGCACGCCGGTGGCCGGAGCCGACGCCACCACCCAGGCGCGCTACTGGCGCGCCCTCGCGGCCACGAACATGGGCGGGACGCTCACGGTCGACGATCTCCAGGAGGCTGCTCGCCGCGCGGTCGCTGCCTACCGCGAACTGCATCGGCCGCGACTGCTGTTCTCGTCGCTGCGCCTGTTCGCCATCTGGCAGCGCGCAGCGGGCGACCGGGATGGCGCGCAACGGGCCATCGACGAGGCGGCCGCCTTGGTCCAGCCCGACTGGCCGGCTGAATTTCGGATCGTGATCCTGCGCTTCAGGGCCTTTGCCCATCGGCAAGCCGGTGCCTACGAAGCGTCGATTGCACTGTACGAGGAGGCGATCCGGCTGGCACGCGATGGCGCGGATTGGCGACTCGAGTTCCTGGAGCGCAGCAACCTGGGTGAGCTCCTCTGGGAAATGGGCCGCGCCGACGATGCGCTGGAACAGCTCGACGAGGTCCTGGCTTGGAACGGGTTGCGTTCGATCCCGGACTACGACCTGGTGGACGTCATGGTGCAGCGGATTGGAATCCTCGGCGACAGCCGCCGCTTCGAGGAAGCCACGGCTGCGACTCGCCAGGCGCTGCCGGTGATGCGCCGGATGCCGAAATTCCGGTTCGAGGCCTTCGCCCAACTGCTTGCCGGCCTGGGGCATTTCCCGGAGGCCGCACGCGTGCTCGGCGCGCAGGCGGCGCGCCGACGCAGCGGCCGCGAGCTCGGGCAAGCCAACGAAGAGCGGATCGCGCAAACGACTCTGGCCACGCTCCGCGAGCAGCTAACGAGCACCAGGCTGGCCGAGGAGCTGGCCCACGGCGAAGGGCTCAGGTCGCACGATGTGTGTGGCTTGCTGACGGAAGCGCTGGCCTAGGAACAGCGCAAGTCGAGACCGGCATCGCGGGCGTCGTCGTACATGACCGGCGCGGTGATCCCGGTGGACGGCGGGCACTTGGTGAACACGCTCTGACAGTTGTTGCGTGAGTATATCCAAACGAGTATAGTTCTGCATGAAGCCGATCCGCTTCCTGGGCGATTCGCTCAAGCGCTTGCGTGAGTTTCCGGACGATGCCCGGCACGATGCCGGTTACCAATGCCGGCCGTAGGCAAGGGCGTCGAGGAGATCAGGATCTGGGACGACTCGGGCACGTATCGGGTGATCTACACCGCCCGTCTGGCCGACGCCGTGGTGGTGCTGCATGCGTTCCAAAAGAAAACGCAGGCAACGCCCAAGCGAGAGATCGAACTG
>DAIMIM010000061.1:0-11732 GCA_036722755.1 Caldimonas sp.
CGGCAAGTCGAGCCTCACCGACGAGCTGATCCGGCGCCTGCGGCTCGACCAGCACGACCGCCTGCACGTCGCCGTGATCTCGATCGATCCATCGCGAAGAAAGAGCGGCGGCGCGCTGCTCGGCGACCGCATCCGCATGAACGCCATCGGCCCATGGAGCGACGGCCCGCGGGTCTTCATGCGTTCGCTCGCGACACGCGACTTCGGCTCCGAGATCAGCGCGGCGCTGCCCGACGTGCTGGCCGCGGTGAAGGTGGGCGGGTTCGATCTGGTCATCGTCGAGACCTCGGGCATCGGCCAGGGAGATGCGGCGATCGTGCCGCTGGTCGACGTGCCGGTCTACGTGATGACACCCGAATTCGGCGCCGCCAGCCAGCTCGAGAAGATCGACATGCTCGATTTCGCCGAGTTCGTCGTCATCAACAAGTTCGACCGCAAGGGCGCCGCCGATGCGCTGCGCGATGTCGCCAAGCAGGTGCAGAGAAACCGCGAAGCATTCGGCAGGCGGCCCGACGAGATGCCCGTGTTCGGCACGATGGCGAGCCGCTTCAACGACGACGGCGTCACCGCGCTCTACCAGGCCATGCTGCCGCGCCTCGCTACGCTCGGCCTCGCCCTCGCGCCGGGCACGCTGCCCAAGGTCGGGACGCGGCACAGCACGCACCAGGTGCCGATCGTGCCAGGCGCACGGGCCCGCTACCTCGCCGACATCGCCGATGCGCTGCGCAACTACAAGAGCGAGGCGATCGCCCAGTCGCGCCTGGCGCGCGAGATCCAGCAGCTGCGCGAAAGCGGCCGCATGCTGGCAGAGGCCAATCCCACCAAGATCAACGCGGTCGGTGCCGTGACCGGGCTGGCCGACGAGCGCGAAGCGAAGCTCGATCAGCGTGCGCGCCGGCTGCTCGACGGCTGGCCTGCGCTGCAGCGCGCCTATGCCGGCGACGAGTTCGTCGTCACCGTGCGCGACCGCGAGATCCGGACTGCGCTCGTGCACACCACGCTGTCCGGCAACAAGATCAGGAAGGTCGCGCTGCCGACCTACGAGGACCACGGCGAGCTGCTGAAGTGGCTGCTCCTCGACAACGTGCCGGGCGCGTTTCCCTACACGGCCGGAACGTTTCTCTTCAAGCGCGAAGGAGAAGACCCGACGCGCATGTTCGCTGGCGAAGGCGATGCCTTCAAGACCAACACGCGCTTCAAGCTGCTCTCTGCGGGCATGGCTGCCAAGCGGTTGTCGACGGCGTTCGACTCGGTCACGCTCTACGGCAACGACCCGGCCCTGCGGCCCGATATCTACGGCAAGGTCGGCAATTCCGGCGTCTCGATCGCCACGCTCGACGACATGAAGGTGCTCTATTCGGGGTTCGACCTGACGAGCCCGAGCACCTCGGTGAGCATGACGATCAACGGCCCGGCGCCGACCATCCTCGCCATGTTCATGAACACGGCAATCGACCAGAAGGTCGATGCGTTCCGCGACGAGAACAAGCGCGAGCCGAACGCCGACGAGTCCGCCGAGATCGCCAGCTGGGTCAAGCAGAACGTGCGCGGCACGGTGCAGGCCGACATCTTGAAGGAAGACCAGGGCCAGAACACCTGCATCTTCTCGACCGAGTTCTCGCTCAAAGTGATGGGCGACATCGCCGAGTACTTCGTCGCCCACGAAGTGCGCAACTTCTATTCGGTGAGCATCTCGGGCTATCACATCGCCGAGGCAGGCGCCAACCCGATCAGCCAGCTCGCCTTCACGCTCTCGAACGGCTTCACCTTCGTCGAGGCGTACCTAGCGCGCGGCATGAAGGTCGACGACTTCGCGCCCAACCTGTCGTTCTTCTTCTCCAACGGCATGGATCCCGAATACACGGTGATGGGCCGGGTCGCGCGGCGCATCTGGGCGGTGGCGATGCGCGAGCGCTACGGCGCCAACGAGCGCAGCCAGAAGCTCAAGTACCACGTGCAGACCAGCGGCCGCTCGCTGCACGCCCAGGAGGTGCAGTTCAACGACATCCGCACGACCCTGCAGGCGCTGATTGCAATCTACGACAACTGCAATTCGCTGCACACCAACGCCTTCGACGAGGCGATCACGACACCGACCGAAGAGAGCGTGCGCCGCGCCGTGGCGATCCAGCTGATCATCAACCGCGAGTGGGGCCTGGCGAAGAACGAGAACCCGAACCAGGGCGCCTTCGTCATCGACGAGCTGACCGAGCTGGTGGAAGAGGCCGTGCTCGTGGAGTTCGAGAAGATCGCCGAGCGCGGCGGCGTGCTGGGTGCGATGGAGACGGGCTACCAGCGCGGCAAGATCCAGGAAGAATCGATGCACTACGAGATGCTGAAGCACTCGGGCGAGTACCCGATCGTCGGCGTCAACACCTTCCGCAACCCGCACGGCGACGCCGCGCCGTCGCACGTCGAGCTGCAGCGCTCGACCGAGGCGGAAAAACAGGGGCAGCTGACGCGGCTCGGTGCGTTCCACGAGCGCCACGCCGCCGCGGCGCCGGCGATGTTCAAGCGCCTGCAGGACGCCGTGATCGCCAACGCCAACGTCTTCGAGGTGCTGATGGATGCGGTGCGCGTCTGCTCGCTCGGGCAGATCACCGATGCGCTGTTCGCCGTCGGCGGCCAGTACCGGCGGAGCATGTAGCCGCCGCTGGAATCCTCGTCTCATGGGCCCTCTCGCCGGACTGCGCGTGCTCGAATTCGAGGCGATCGGCCCCGGCCCGTTCGCGGCCATGATGCTGGCCGACATGGGCGCGGACGTGCTGCTCATCGACCGTCCGGGCGACGGCGAGCTGGGCTTCGGCCGCGACCGTGCCTTCGACGTCATGTTGCGCGGCCGTCGCTCGGTCACCCTCGATCTCAAGAGCGCTCAGGGTGCCGAGGCGGCGCTCCGCCTGGCCGAGAAGGCCGACGCCATCGTCGAAGGCTTTCGTCCTGGCGTGATGGAGCGGCTGGGGCTCGGCCCCGACGTCGTCCTGGCGCGCAACCGCCGCCTGGTCTACGGCCGCATGACCGGCTGGGGCCAGGACGGCCCGCTTGCCGCGCGCGCCGGCCACGACATCAACTACATCGCGCTGTCGGGTGCGCTGCATGCGATCGGCCGTGCCGGAACGGCGCCGGTGCCGCCGCTCAATCTCGTCGGCGATTTCGGCGGCGGCGGCATGCTGCTCGCCTTCGGCATCGCCTGCGGCCTAGTCGAGGCGCGCTCGAGCGGGCGCGGCCAGGTAATCGACGCCGCCATGATCGATGGCGCGTCGCTGCTCACGACCATGTTCGCCGGCATGATGGCGAGCGGACAGTGGAGCGAACAACGCGGCGCCAACGTGCTCGACTCCGGCGCGCCCTGGTACGACGCCTACGAAACCAGCGACGGAAAGTACGTGTCGATCGGCGCCATCGAATCGAAGTTTTTCGCCGAGCTCGTCGACCGGCTCGGCCTCGACGCGTCCGAGGTCGCGGCGCAGAACGATCGCACGCACTGGGCGGCCTTGCGCGACCGCATCGCGACGTGCTTCGCGTCGCGTACGCGCGACGAGTGGTGTGCCGTCTTCGAAGGCTCCGACGCGTGCTTCGCGCCGGTGCTCAGCTTCAGCGAAGCGCGCGGCAACGCGCATCGGCTCGCGCGCGGCGCGACGATCGAGCTCGGCGGCATCGCCCAGCCGGCGCCCGCGCCGCGCTTCTCGCGGACGCCGGGCGCCGCCCGCCGGCCGCCTCCCGAGCGTGGCGCCGGTGGCCGCGCCGCCCTGCTCGACTGGGGCCTCGAGCCGACATCGATCGCCGAGTTGGCCAGCATGGGCGTGGGCTTTCGCGACTGACGCCGAGCCGCCGACGGAGACACCGCATGCCCACGACAGACCCGCGCGTCGACGCCTACATCGAAGGCGTTGCCAGCTTCGCGCAACCGATCCTGCGGACGCTGCGCGACGCCGTCCATGGGGCCTGCCCGTCGGCCGTCGAGACGATCAAGTGGGGCATGCCGTTCTTCGTCGTCGACGGCCACATCCTCGCGCACATGGCGGCGTTCAAGCAGCACGGCGCCTTCGGCTTCTGGCACGGACGCGACCGCGCGCTGGTCGTCGGCGAGAACAGGGACGACGCGATGGGGCAGTTCGGTCGGCTGCAGACGCTCGCCGACCTGCCGGCGCGGCGCGATCTCCTCGGGCTGATTCGCCGAGCCGCAGCGTTATCGGCAAGCCCCGAAGCGCCAGCCGAATCGACGCCCGCAGCGCGCCATCGCAAGGCCGCCAAGCCGCCGCTGCCGGTCCCGGATGTCCTCGCTGCCGCGCTGCGCGGCAGCGACAGGGCGCGTGCGAGGTTCGACGAGCTCGCGGCCAGCCACCGTCGCGACTACATCGAGTGGATCGTCGAGGCCAAGCGCGAGGCGACGCGCGACCGCCGTGTCGCACAGGCCGTCCAGTGGCTTGCCGAGGGCAAGACGAGAAACTGGAAATACGAGGCTTGCTGAAGCGCTCGGCGCCGGTCAGGCCGTCGTCTCGGACAGCGACCATGCGCCGTCGGCGTCGACCCTGGCCGTGCCGTCGTCGCGAAGCTTCAGGAGGTGCGCCGTCAGCGACCGCATCGCCATCGGGTGGAGCTTCGCCGGCACGTCGGCATAGACCGTCGCCAGCACGGTCTGCGTCGACGCCGGCCCGAGCTCGCGAAGTGCACCGACGACCTTGGCCTCGCGCGCCAGCCGGTGGGCGATGATCTTTTCCATCGCCGCTCGCGGCTCGGGCATCAGAAAGCCATGTCCCGGCGCCAGCCACTCGAGATCGAGGTCGAGCAGGGAGCGCAGCGAGTCGATGTAGGCACGCATGTCGCCATCCGGTGGATTGATGACGACGGTCGAGGCCTGCATCACGTGATCGCCCGTGAACAGCGTCTTCTCTTCCTCGAGCAGGTAGCAGAGGTGGTTCGACGCGTGACCCGGCGTCAGGATCGCTGCGAGGGTCGTCTCGGCGTCGATCGGGATGCGCTCGCCGCCGCGCAGTGTCACGTCGGGCGCGAAGCTCGCGTCCTGCCATTCGCGATGCGACGAGACGAGACCGTACACGGTCGCATGCGTGCGCGCCTGCAGCATCACCGTCGCCGGCGAGTGATCGGTATGCGTGTGCGTGGCAAAGATGCGGCGAATCGGCCCGGGAGCAGCGGCCAGCACGGCATCGACGTGGGCCTCGATCGCCGGCCCCGGATCGATGGCTGCCCATTCGTTGCTCGCGCCGCCACCCACGAGATAGGTGTTGGTTCCCGGCCCGGTCATCATGCTGCCGTTTCCCGCAGTGACGCGGATGACACGATCGGAGAGCCGCACGGCGCGGCCGGGAACGAGGTCGTACCACGCATGCCCATGCCCGACCGGATCGAGCCGGCCGATCTCGGCCCACGCCGGTTCGTCGGGCAGCACCGGCCGAAGTCCGCCGCCGCCGCTGGCGACCCGGGGCATCGTCAGCGAGACCGCGCGCGGCGCTGCGGCCCAGGCCAAAGCGGACGCCGTGTCCTTGAAGCGGGCGAGCGTCTGGAGCGTCGTCTGGGTCGGCGTGAGCAGCTTGAGCGAGCCTGTGCGCGCCAGCGCGTCAGCGGGCGAGATCCAGAGCTGCTCGACCATCTCGACGCCGTCGGAGATCGCTGTCTGCGCCGCCGGCGCAGCCGTGATGAAGAACCGCGTGTCGTAGCGTTTGGCCCGGCCGAGCGGCGTCAGCCAGTGACTGAGATAGACCAGACGGTCGGCGGCGAGGCGGATGCCTTCCGTCTCGCACAGCGCGGCGATGTCGCGCTCGCCACGATGCAAGGTCGGGCGCCAGCCGGCAAGGCGGGCAGCGCTGCCGCCTTCGATCAGGCTGCCGTTCGCGGCATAGGCGAAAAGCAAGCCGGACTCTTCGAAGCATTCGCGTATCGCGGCCACCCAGTAGTCGAGCCCACCCTGCTCGAGGCCGAGCCGTCGGCTTGCCTCGGCGTCGTCGAGGCCGGCACACACGCGATGCGCCTGGCGGTCACCGGCATCGACGATGCCGCCGGGGAAAACCCAGGCCCGGCTGAAATAGTCGGCGCCGTCCGCCCTGCGGGAGAGCAGCGTTTCGAGGCCGTCCGCGCCGTCGCGAACCACGACCAGCGTCGCCGCTGAACGGATCGGGCGTTCGGCCGACGGGGTCGGCGGGAATGCCGAGATGTCGGCGAGGTCGGCCATCCTGAAGCGGTCGATGGGGGGCGAAGCATCGAGTGTGGCACGACGCTCTGTCCGGTCCCCGGCGTCAGAGGCGTCCGACAGCGCGTCCCCCGGCCACCCGACAGTGCTTCCGCTGCGCCGCCTATCGCGAAGGCGTGGGCGCGCCGCGAAGATTCACGTCAGCGCAAGCGTTCGCATCTGCCAGCGGATTGCGTCCAACCAGGAGTTCACATGCTTCACTATGCCGTCGTATTTTTCGTGATCGCCCTGATCGCGGCGCTGTTCGGCTTCGGCGGCATTGCCGCAGGCGCTGCCGGTATTGCCAAGATCCTGTTCGTCGTCTTCATCATCCTCGCCATCGCCTCCTTCCTGTTCGGTCGGAATCGAGGGCTCTAGCCGACCCATCGACGATGTCTGAAGAAGCCCTGTGTGGCGCCTGCGGGGGCCACACAGGGCTTTTTCATGTTCGCTCGTCTGCCGCGTTGCGTTGGCTGATCGCAGTCAGCGAGCCATCGCGAGTTGCGCCAGGGTTGCCATCGCGGCAGCCGGCGCGCGCTCCTTGGCGCCGCTGATGAAGAAGAGAAAGACGTCGCGCGGCTTGCCCGTTGCGCCGCCGCCGGCTTCGACGCTGTGCAGGCCGGCAGGTGTTCGTCCTTCTGCCCATGTCTGCGCGCTCTGGGCCCAGAAGGAAATCCGCTCGGGCGAGTACCCGTGCGCCTGCTTCGATTCAGTTTTCATCAGGCGGCCGTAGACAAAGTCGCCGGTCGCGTCGGCGAAGGACGGGTAGGTGTCCGAGTCGGCGAACACGGTCGCGACCTGGTACTTTCGCGCGAGGGCCAGGAATTCCGCCGCCATGAAGCTCGGGTGACGCACCTCGACCGCATGCCGCAGGGACAGCGCGCCAAGCCTGGCGGGCAGCAGCTGCAAAAAGGCGCCGAAGTCGAGCGGGTCGAAGACCTTGGTCGGCATGAACTGCCAGACGATCGGGCCGAGCTTCGCGCCGAGCTCGACGAGGCCGCTGGCCAGGAAGCGCTCGATCGATTCACCCGCCTCGCCCAGCACCCGTTTGTTGGTCGAGTACATCGACGCCTTGACGCTGAAGACGAAGTCGTCCGGGGTCGCGTCCCGCCACTTGGCGAAACTCTCGGGCTTCTGCAGACGGTGATAGGTCGCGTTGATCTCGATCGCGGTCAGCTTGCCGCTGGCGTATTCTAGTTCGCGGGCCTGGGCCAGGCCCTTCGGATAGAAGTTGTCTCGCCATGGCGGGTAGGTCCACCCGCCGGTGCCGATGCGAATGCGCCCGGCAGCCATCAGCGTCGAGGCTGCCGGACCATGGTCAGACGCGGTGGAACGAGTTGGGATCGAGATGCACGCGGTCGCCCACCTGAAGATTGCCCACGTCGTTGCGTTCGTACGTACGCGTATTGCCGTTGTCGAGACGGATGCTCACGCGGTAGCCGGTGATCCCCTCTCGGTGATTGCGCTCGATGTTATTGCCAGCCACCGCGCCACCCACGGCGCCCAGGCCGGTCATCGCGGCCCGCCCGGCACTGTGGCCGAACTGGTTGCCGACCACGGCGCCGAGAACGCCGCCGATCACGGCGCCAGCGCCCGATCCTTGCGGGCGCTCGCGAATGGGCTGGATGCTCTCCACCCGGCCCATGGTATTCCTGTCGGCCGGACGCGCGTCGGCGACGCGACGCTCGGGCGAAGGCGCATAGACGGGAGGCGGTGCGTCTCGCATTGCACGGGGCGAGGCCGGATCCATGGGCGCCTGCGCGACGGACGGCATGGGCGGCACGGGCACGCCGACCCTGTCGTCGCTGGCTGCAATGGCGGGCAGCGTCGCCTGCGGTACGGCCGAGCCAGTGACCGCTGGCTGGGTCGCGGCCGCGGCGCCGCCCGCAAGCGTGCTCGGATCGGTGTTGTCGTGCGGGCCGCAAGCGGTGAGCGCCAGGGCCGCAATGGCGGCCGCGATGGCGCTGGCGGCGGTCAGCCCCGTGGAACGCGAAGTGGTGGTCGGTGTCATGTGCATCTCCTTCATCAAGAGCGTCGGCGCATCGCCGCACGCAGTGTTGCAACGATGGGGCTTTGCTCTCTGCAGCGCTGCCCGATGCGCCCGCGACGCGCTGTAGGGCGGAGTCCTGCGTCGCCTGTCGGCCCGCGCCGACTCGCCGCTCGTCGTCAAACCGTCACGGTGCGCGACTAAATTGGCGTCTCGCTCTGGCCGGCTTGTAGGTTCGTTCCTACTGCTGACAGCACGGTTGGCCGATAGTCAATCAAGCGCGACCAGTCGACAGTGTCATTCACACCAATCCGCATCACGCCGCGATGGAGAAGACGATGACGAACGATGCCGAATGGGTCCAGGACGTCAGGCGTTGGGTTGCGGGGGCAGCCACGGCGGTACCGGTGCGCGATGCGGGCGAGACCACCGATCTGATGGCCCTCGGGTACGAGGCAGCCTACCCGGCGATCGAGGTGCGGCACTGGCCCGATGCGGCCGCCACCGGCTTTGGCGACTCCGCGAGATGAACGGGCCGGCTCGCCGGTCCGGACTCCGCGAGATGAACGGGCCGGCTCGCCGGTCCGTTTCGATTCAGCGAATCGCCCGCGCGTAGCGATCGATCGTCAAGCCGGTCAAGTCGATGCCGGGCGTCCGCCCGGAGATGACGTCGGCCATGACGCGGCCCGTTCCAGCCGCCATCGTCCAGCCAAGCGTTCCATGGCCGGTTGCCAGAAACAGGTTGCGAATCGAGGTGGCGCCGATCACCGGCGTGCCGTCCGGCGTCATGGGTCGAAGGCCGCACCAGAACTCGGCCCGCGCGATATCGCCTCCGTTCGGAAACAAGTCGGTCAGGACGTGCGCGAGCGTCTGTCGGCGTGCCTCGTGCAGCTTCAACGTGTAGCCGGCGAGCTCGGCGGTGCCGCCGACACGGATGCGATCGCCAAGCCGCGTCACCGCGACCTTGTGCGTCTCATCCATCACCGTCGATTCAGGCGCAGCTGACGCCTCCATGACGGGAACCGTGATCGAGTAGCCCTTGACCGGATAGACGGGAATGCGCACTCCGATCGGGCGGAGCAGCAAGGGTGAATGGCTGCCGAGAGCGACCAGGTAGGCATCGGCTTGCAGCGTCTCCGCGGCGGTCGCGACGCCGGCAAGCCGATCGCCGTTGCGGATCAGGCCGCCCAGCGTCGTGTCGAATCGAAAGGCCACGCCGCGCTCGACGGCGAGCGCGGCGAGGCGTTGCGTGAACTTGAAGCAGTCGCCGGTCTCGTCGCCGGGCAAGAGCAGCCCGCCGACGAACTTGTCGCGCACGTTCGCAAGCGCCGGCTCGTGCCGGATGCAGCCAGCGCGATCGAGCAGTTCGAAAGCGACGCCGCTTTCGCGCAGGACGGCGATGTCGTTCGCGCTGCCGTCGAACTGCTTTTGCGTGCGAAAGAGCTGCAACGTGCCTTGCATGCGCTCGTCGTAGGCGATGCCGGTCGCAGCACGTAGTGCGCGCAGGCAATCGCGGCTGTACTCGGCCAGGCGCACCATGCGCTTCTTGTTGATCTCGTAGCGCGCCGCCGTACAGTTGCGCAGCATCGCCAGCACCCAGCCGATGAATGCGGCATCGATGTGCGGCCGGATGACGAGTGGCCGATGGTGCATCGCCAACCACTTGATGGCCTTGAGCGGCACGCCCGGCCCGGCCCAGGGCGCCGAGTAGCCCGGCGAGACCTCGCCGGCGTTGGCAAAGCTCGTCTCCAGCGCCGGCGCAGCCTGGCGATCGACGACCGTCACCTCGTGGCCCGCACCTGCGAGCTCGTAGGCGGCCGTGACGCCGATGACGCCGGCGCCGAGGACCAGAACCTTCATGGCGAAGCCGCCTCGTTGCGTCCCGCGATGCGGCACGGCCGCAAGACGCTGCGAAATCGAAACAAGGGCGTCATGCGGCGTGCGGCATCATTGGTCGTCGCGGCGATTTTGCACGCGACACGAAAGGGGAAACAACATGGTCCACGTCATGGCTTCGATCGTCGTCACGGCCGAGCATGCTGCCGCGGCCAGAGCGTTGCTGGTCGAGCTTGCGGCGACGACGCGCAGCGAGCCGGGTTGCGTCGCCTACGACCTCTTCGAGCGAGTCGATGCCGATCACGTCTTTCAGACGGTCGAGCAATGGCGCAGCCAGTCCGATGCGGATGCGCACATGACGACCCCGCACGTCGGCTCGGCGATTGCTGCCGCCGGGCCGATGCTGGCGGCTCCGCTGGCCGTCCACAGCTATTCCAAGATCGGCTGAGATGGCACTCGCTCCGCCCTTCATCGCCCCGGCTCGCTTCGACGATGCCGATGCGGCGCTGGCCCGCGTGCACGCGATCTACGACGGCAGTATCGATCATCTGCGCGCCGCCTTGCAGACCTTCGTCAACGGGCAAGCGCCGGTCGCACACGTGCGTGCGTGCTATCCATTCGTTCGTGTCCACACGGACACGGTGGCGCGGGCCGATTCAAGGCTGAGTTACGGTTTCGTCGCCGGGCCGGGCACCTACGAGACGACACTGACTCGGCCCGACCTGTTTGCCAGCTACTACCGCGAACAATTCCGGCTGCTGCTCGACAACCATGGCGTCGACATCGAGATCGGCACCAGCGCCCAGCCGATTCCCATCCACTTTTCATTCGCCGAGCACGATCACATCGAAGGCAGCCTGACGGCCGAGCGCCGGCTGCTGCTACGCGATCTTTTCGACTTGCCCGATCTCGGCGCGATGGACGACGGCATCGCCAACGGAACCTTCGTCGCCGCGCCGGGTGAGCCGCACCCGCTGTCGCTCTTCACCGCGCCGCGCGTCGACTATTCGCTACATCGGCTTCGCCACTACACCGGCACGCACCCCGAGCACTTCCAGAACTTCGTCCTCTTCACCAACTACCAGTTCTACATCGACGAGTTCGTTCGCCTGGGGCACGAGGCGATGGCGAGCACGGACCAGACGCCAGCCTACAGCGCCTTCGTCGAGCCGGGCAACGTGATCGAGCGTCGCCAGGGCGCGCCGGCCCGGCCCGGTGACGAGCTCGGCACGGCGCCGCCGCGCCTGCCGCAAATGCCTGCCTATCACCTGGTGCGCGAGGACGGCAGCGGCATCACCATGGTCAACATCGGCGTCGGGCCGGCCAACGCGAAGACGATCACCGATCACATCGCCGTGCTGCGGCCGCATGCATGGATCATGCTCGGACACTGCGCCGGCCTGCGCAACACCCAGCAGCTCGGTGACTACGTGCTCGCCCACGGCTACGTGCGCGAAGACCACGTCCTCGACGAGGATCTGCCGCTCTGGGTGCCGATCCCGGCGCTCGCGGAGGTCCAGGTCGCGCTCGAGGAAGCCGTGGCCGACGTGACGCAGCTCAAGGGCTACGAGCTGAAGCGGATCATGCGCACCGGCACGGTCGCCAGCACCGACAACCGGAACTGGGAACTGTTGGCCTCGCATCACGTCCTGAGCACGCCTGAGCGACGGTTCAGCCAGAGCCGGGCGATCGCCCTCGACATGGAAAGCGCGACCATCGCCGCCA
>DAIMIM010000062.1:0-151 GCA_036722755.1 Caldimonas sp.
CGCGAGCGGCGCGGCCTGGCCTACTACCTCTCGTGCTCGGCCGACGTCGGCGAGATCGCCGGCCAGTTCGTGATCGAGGCATCGACCGCGCCCGAGCACGTCGACGAGTTCATGCTCGAGGTGGAGCGGCTGCTCGCGGCGCAGGCGGGGG
>DAIMIM010000062.1:169-11680 GCA_036722755.1 Caldimonas sp.
CGAGCGCGCCCGCAACCAGATCGTGGTGCGACGGCTGCGCGCGGCCGAGCGCCCGTCACGGCGGCTCGAGGACGCGGCGCTCGATCTGCTCGCGCTCGGCCGGGTGCGCTCACGCGCCGAGCTCGCCGAACGCATCGAGGCTGTCGATGCCGACGATGTGCGGACCGCATTCGCCCGCATGCTGCAGGCGCGCAAGGCGCTGGCCATCACCGGCAAGCTGAAAAAGGGCGTCGTCGAGCGCGCCCGCGAGCGCGCCGCGGCGCGCTGACGGGTCGCGCACCAGGCCTCAGTCGGCGTCGGCCTGTCGCTGCTGGTCGAGCTTGTGCTGGTGGTGCTCGGCGGCACGCTCCGGCGAGCGTCGGCGCGTGGCGGCGTCGAGGCTCATGTCGCGCGCCAGGTCGAGCGCCTGCTCGGCGCCGAGGCCCGGGTTGAGCCCGACCAGTCGCTTCGAGAAGCGGGCGACCCAGTCGATGTTGGAGCGGACCGGTTCTGCGGTCACCGTGCGGCGCAGCGGCGGCATCGGCGTCAGGGTGTCGAACGAGGTGTTCATCGGCGTTGCGGCGGTGTGATGGATACGATGGCGAAAGTCTCGCCGCGCCGGAGCCGCGATGCGCGCGCGCCGGTGCCGCTCGTCCGGACATTCGTGTTACGAGCGCGCAATCCGTGAAGTTTTCTCCGCCGATTGCGTGTGGTTGATCGGTGGTTCGCACGGTCGACGCGATCGCGCTAGCGCGCACTCCCTCGACGGTGGCTCAGGTTCGAATCGCCTGCTCGACCGAGGCCCCGTCGCCGAGTCGCTGGCGATGGCGAAGACAATGTGGGTTCGATGAAGACGCCCGCTCCGATCGCCGCGCACTGGCTCGACAGCTTCGGCCTGCAGAAAGCGCGGTCGCCGCTGCGCGCCGCGATCACCGCCGCCTATCGCCGGAGCGAGAGCGACGCGGTGCCGCAGCTGCTCGACGAAGCGCGCCTGGCGCCGGCAACGGCGCGCGCCGCGAACGCATTGGCGCGCCGCCTGGCGCAGGCGCTGAGAGACCGCAAGAGCTCGGCCGGCCGCGCCGGTCTCGTCCAGGGCCTGCTGCAGGAATACGCCCTGTCGTCGCAGGAGGGCGTGGCGTTGATGTGCCTGGCCGAAGCGCTGCTGCGCATTCCCGACGCGGCGACGCGCGACGCGCTGATCCGCGACAAGATCAGCACCGGCCAATGGCGCGAGCACGTCGGCCAGAGCCCGTCGCTGTTCGTCAACGCCGCGACCTGGGCGCTGCTGCTGACCGGCAAGCTCGTCGCGACGCACAGCGAGGCGGGGCTGTCGAACGCGCTGGCGCGATTGATCGGCAAGGGCGGCGAGCCGCTGATCCGCAAGAGCGTCGACCGGGCGATGCGGATCATGGGCGAGCAGTTCGTCACCGGCGAAACCATCGGCGAGGCGCTGCTGCGCTCGAAGCCGCTCGAGGCGATCGGCTTTCGCTATTCGTACGACATGCTCGGCGAAGCGGCGCTGACCTCGAGCGACGCCGCGCGCTATCTCGGCGACTACGAGCGGGCGATCGAGGCGATCGGCAACGCGTCGGCCGGGCGCGGCGTCTACGACGGTCCGGGCATCTCGATCAAGCTCTCGGCCTTGCACCCGCGCTACTGCCGGGCCCAGCAAGAGCGCGTCCACGACGAGCTGTACCCGGTGCTCAAGCGCCTGGCCGTGCTCTCGAAGCACCACGACATCGGTCTCAACATCGACGCCGAGGAAGCCGATCGCCTCGAGCTTTCGCTCGATCTGCTCGAGCGCCTTTGCGTCGAGTCCGAGCTGGCCGGCTGGAACGGCATCGGCTTCGTCGTGCAGGCCTACCAGAAGCGGTGCCCCTTCGTGATCGATCACCTCGTCGATCTGGCGCGGCGAAGCGGCCACCGGCTGATGGTGCGGCTGGTCAAGGGCGCCTATTGGGACAGCGAGATCAAGCGCGCCCAGGTCGACGGGCTGGACGGCTACCCGGTCTACACCAGGAAGGCCTACACCGACGTTGCCTACATCGCCTGCGCGCGGCGCCTGCTCGCTGCACCGGACGCCGTCTACCCGCAGTTCGCGACGCACAACGCGCACACGCTCGCCGCCATCCACGAGCTCGCCGGGCCGGCGCGCTACACGCCCGGCCAGTACGAGTTCCAGTGCCTGCACGGCATGGGCGAGCCGCTCTACGAGCAGGTCGTGGGACCCGTGAGCGAAGGCAAGCTCGGCCGGCCGTGCCGCATCTACGCGCCGGTGGGCACGCACGAGACCCTGCTTGCCTACCTGGTGCGGCGGCTGCTCGAGAACGGCGCCAACACGTCCTTCGTCAACCGCATCGCCGATGCGTCGATCGCCATCGATGCGCTCGTGGAAGATCCGGTCGAGACGGTCGAGCGCATGGCGGTGGAGGACGGCGGTATCGGCCATTCGCATCCGGCGATCCGCTCGCCGCGCGACATCTACGGCCCGGCACGGGCGAACTCGCGCGGCCTCGATGTCTCGAACGAGGGCGTGCTGATCGCGCTGGCTGCCAGCCTCGAACGCGCCACGCAGACAACCTGGTCGGCGGCGCCGCTGCTTGCCATCGACGTGACGACATCGGCGGCCGCGCCGCTGCGCAATCCCGCCGATCACCGCGACGTGGTGGGCTACGCGCAGGATGCGACGGCGGCCGACGTCGAGACCGCGCTGACGCAGGCCGAAGCTGCAGCCAACACTTGGGGCGGCGTCGCGCCGGTCGAACGCGCCGCAGCGCTCGAGCGCGCCGCCGATCGGCTCGAAGCGGAGCTGCCGCAACTGCTCGGGCTGCTCGCGCGCGAGGCCGGCAAGACCTATCCGAACGGCATCGCCGAAGTGCGCGAGGCGGTCGACTTCCTGCGCTTCTACGCGGCCGAGGCGCGCAGCTTCGGCCTCGACACGCACCGGCCGCTCGGCCCGGTGGTCTGCATCAGCCCATGGAATTTCCCGCTGGCGATCTTCACCGGCCAGATCGCGGCGGCACTCGCCGCCGGCAATCCGGTGCTCGCCAAACCGGCCGAGCAGACGCCACTGATCGCCGCGCACATGGTGCGGCTGCTCTGGAACGCGGGCGTGCCACGCACCGCCTTGCAGCTCCTGCCCGGACCGGGCGAGACGATCGGGGCGGCGCTGGTCGCCGATGCGCGCGTCCAGGGCGTCATGTTCACCGGCTCGACCGAGGTCGCACGGCTGCTGCAGAAGAGCCTCGCCGGCCGTTGCACGACCGACGGCCGCGCCGTTCCGCTCATCGCCGAAACGGGCGGACAGAACGCGATGCTGGTCGATTCGTCGGCTCTGGCCGAGCAGGTCGTCGCCGATGTCGTCGCCTCGGCCTTCGACAGCGCCGGCCAGCGCTGCTCGTCGCTGCGCGTGCTCTGCGTGCAGGAAGAAGCGGCCGACAAGGTCGTCGCCATGCTGAAGGGCGCGATGGCCGAAGCGCGGATCGGCGATCCGGCGCTGCTCTCCGTCGATATCGGCCCGGTCATCGACGCCCAAGCGCGCGAGCAAATCGAGCGGCACATCGCCGCAATGCACGACAAGGGACGCGCCATTTTTCGCGATGCGCGCGCGGAGCCGGGCGCAACCGCCCACGGCACCTTCGTCGTGCCGACGCTGATCGAGCTCGAGAGTCTCACCGAGCTCGACCGCGAGATCTTCGGGCCGGTGCTGCACCTGGTCCGCTATCGCCGGCGCGACCTCGGCAAGCTGCTCGAGCAGATCAACGCCACCGGCTACGGCCTGACGCTCGGCGTCCATTCGCGCATCGACGAGACGATCGCCCGGGTCGTCGAAGACGCCCACGTCGGCAACGTCTACGTCAATCGCAACATCGTCGGCGCGGTCGTCGGCGTCCAGCCGTTCGGCGGCGAGGGGCTGTCGGGCACCGGACCGAAGGCAGGCGGCCCGCTCTACATGACGCGGCTCCTGTCGAAACGTCCGCCCGATGTGATGGAGCGTGCATTGACGCTGGCCGCCGGAGGTGCGGCGCAGTCCGACGCGGACAGCGCCGACACGGCGCCCGCCCGGCGCCCGCCCGGCGCGATTCGGGTGCTGGCGCAATGGGCCGCCGACAGCGGCGACACCGCGCTGCGCGATCTCTGCGCCGGCTTCGTCGCCGAATCACGTAGCGGCAGCGTTCGCACCTTGCGCGGTCCGACCGGTGAGCGCAACCTCTACACACTGCTGCCGCGTGCGGCCGTGCTCTGCCTCGCGGTGAGCGATCGCGATCGTCTCGTGCAACTGGCGGCGGTGCTTTCCGTCGGCGCGCACGCGGTGTGGGCGGCAGATGCCGGCGCACTGTTCGCGCGCCTCCCCGTCACGGTGCGCGACAGGGTCACGGTGACAGCCGACTGGGCGTCTCCCGCGACGCGCTTCGATGCGGCGATTCACCACGGCAGCATCGCCGAGCTCGCCAGCGTGTGTCGAGCGCTCGCCGAGCGGCCTGGCCCGATCGTCGGCGTCCAGGGCCTTCGGCCGGGCGAGACCGACGTCGCGCTCGAGCGCCTCGTGGTCGAGCGATCGCTCAGCATCAACACCGCGGCGGCCGGCGGCAACGCGACGCTGATGACGCTCGAGTAGCGCGCGGCCCCGATGGAAGAGGTCGCGATCGCCGAAACCCGCGCCTGGGTCGAGCGGGCCGTGATCGGCCTGAACCTGTGCCCGTTCGCGAAGGCGCCCCAGGTCAAGGGCCGGGTGCGCTACATCGCCAGCACGGCGCGCGACGTCGAAACCCTGCTGACGGCCTTGATCGAGGAAGTCGAGCGGCTCGCCGAGGTTTCGGACGAGCAGATCGAGACGACGCTGCTCGTCCACCCGCACGCGCTCGGCGACTTCCTCGCCTACAACGACTTTCTGGGCGTCGCCGAAGATGCCGTCGCCGAGCTCGGTCTGGAAGGCGTGATCCAGGTGGCGAGCTTCCATCCGCAGTATTGCTTCGCAGGCGCCGGGCCCGACGACCTGAGCAATGCGACCAACCGGTCGCCCTATCCGACGCTGCATCTGCTGCGCGAGGCGAGCATCGACCGCGCGGTCCAGGCCATCGCGGACGCCGAGACGATCTACGAGGCCAACATCGCGACCATGGATCGACTGGGCAGCGAAGGCTGGGCGGCGCTGCAGCGGCAGTGCCGGGACGACGCGCTGGCCAGCGTCAAGCCGGCCGGGCGCTGAGATGTCGGCCCCCACGCTCACTGTGTTCGCTGCCCCCCGAGGGGGTGCTCAGCCGCCTTGGGAGCGGCCCGGCGCCGGCTGAAGCCGGTCACGCCGCATCCTGCAGCGGGACCAGGCTCTCCAGCAAGGTCGGGATCAGCTCGCTCACCGTCGGGTGGATGTGGACGGCGCGCTCGATGACCCTGTACGACGTGTCGGCGGCCATCACATCGAGCAGCGAGTGGACGATCTCGTCGCCTTCGATGCACAGCAGCGCCGCGCCGAGGATGCGCTCGCTGTCTCGATCGACGAACACCTTCATGAAGCCCTGCGTCTCGCCACGCTCCCTGGCCCGGCCGACGCGTGTCATCGGCATGACGCCGACCAGGGCCGGCCTGCCACGCGTGCGCACCTCCGCTTCCGTCATGCCGACGCGGCCGAGCGGCGGGTCGATGAAGAGCGCATAGGCCGTGATGCGGTCGCTGACGCGGCGCGCTCCGCCGTCGAGCAGGTTGGCGGCGACGATCTGGAAATCGTTGTACGAGGTGTGCGTGAAGGCGCCACGGCCGTTGGCGTCGCCCATCGCCCAGACGCCGGGCACGCTGGTGCGCAGCTCGTCGTCGACGACGACGTAGCCGCGCGCATCGGTGGCGATGCCGGCCTGGTCGAGACCGAGGTCGTCGGTGTTGGGCTTGCGGCCGACCGCCGCGAGCAGATGGCTGCCGTCGAGCACGGTCGCCGCGCCGGCGGCGTCGAACGCGACGCGCACGCCACGGCCGCCTTCGCCCGGCGTGACGGCGGCGCTCTTCACCGAGAAATGAAATCGCACGCCCTCGCGTTCGAGGATCGCCCGCACCTCGCGCGACACGTCCGGGTCCTCGCGCGAGATCAGGCGCTCGCCGTACTCGAGCACACTCACGCGGGCGCCGAAGCGGCGGTACATCTGCGCGAACTCGAGGCCGACGTAGCTGCCGCCGGCGATCAGCAGATGCTCCGGCAACGAGTCGATGGCCATCATCGAACTGTTGGTCAGCACCGGCACGTCGGCGATGCCCCGCCATGTCGGCAAGACCGCGCGACCGCCGACGTTGATGAAGATCTTCGGCGCCTCGAGCGACTCGCCGTTCACGTCGACCGCGTGGGGGCCGGTGAAGCGAGCATGGCCCCGGACGAGGGTCAGGCCGGACGTGCCGGCGATCCATGTCGCGAGGCCGTCGACCGACTGCTTGACGATGCCGTCCTTGCGTGCCTTCACTGCCTGCATGTCGACGCTGACCGCACCGCCGACGCGAACGCCGTACTCCGCGGCGCGCCGCGCGACATGGGCGGTGCGTGCGCTGGCGATCAGCGCCTTCGTCGGAATGCAGCCGTCGTTGACGCAGGTGCCGCCGAGATGCGCGCGCTCGATCAGCACGGTCTTCATGCCGGCCTTGGCCAGCCGGACCGCGAGGGGCGGGCCGGCCTGGCCGCTGCCGATGACGATGGCGTCGTACGAGGTCGTCATGCCGGCTCCTGGTCGGGCTGATCCGGCCCGCATCATCGCCGACGCGACAATGGGCGATGGCGCCGCGCCGCCCCGCCCATCGCTACAGCGTCTACGTCGTCGAGCTCGACGATCGCGTCTGGAATCTGGCCCGGTTTCGCAAGGCCAACCCGGACCACGTGCTCGGCAAGCCCTTCGTCTACGTCGGCATGACGGGTCTCGATCCGGACGTCCGCTTCGATCGGCACAAGGCCGGCGTCCAGGCCAACGGCTACGTCAAGGACTACGGCCTGCGGCTCCTGCCGCAGCTCTATGCCGTCTACAACCCGATGCCCTATGACGCCGCGCGGGACATGGAAGTCGAGCTGGCGATCGGCCTGCGCGAGGCCGGCTACGGCGTCTGGCAGGCGTGATCGACGCCACGGCGCGGTAGGCCTCATCCGACGCGACGGCGCGTGCATTTCGGAGCTGGCCACGGGCTGTCGACCCGTTGGATCCAGCGGTCGAAGAGGCGAAAGTCCATCCATCACTGACAAAAGCAAGGACTCCATGAACAAGCTCTCCAGAATCGCCGTCGCGGCTGCCGCCGTCGCCGCATGCTCGCTGGCCTTCGCCGAAACCAGCGGCGACGCCGACCAGGCGCGTCGCCAGCAAAACGTCGATGAAGTGCTCGCCAGGCACCATGTCGATCTCGACGCGACGCGCACCGACACGCAGCCGATGTCCTCAACCTCGGAGCACCGGACGTTGCGTGGGCGCACCCACCGGGTCGCCGACAAGACGCGCGGCAAGACCCACCAGGTCGCCGATTCGACGCGCAATTTCACGCATCGCCAACTCGACAAGGCACGCGACTTCAGCGCTCGCCAGGATGAGCGCTTCCCGACCAAGGAAGGCCGACTGCCGGCGAAGGCGCAGGAACACGCGCCCGGCTGAGATGACGGTCGACGCGATCGCGCCGCGCTTGTCGGTTGATCCGACGGCGCGCTCGCCCTCAGCGCAGTACGACCCAGGTCGGCGCGTGATCGCTCGGCTTTTCTCTGGCCCGCACCGCCTTGTCGACGCCCGACTGCATCAGCCGGGCGGCGGCGGGCGCGTTGAGGAGCAGGTGATCGATGCGCAACCCGGCATCGCGGCCGAAGCGGTTGCGGAAGAAATCCCAGAAGGTGTAGATCGCTTCGTCGGGGTGTAGCGCGTGGATCGCGTCGGTCCAGCCCTGCGCCAACAGGCGCTGGTAGGCGCTGCGGCTTTCCGGTTGCAGGAGCGCATCGTTCTTCCATGACGCCGGCGAGTAGATGTCGCCGACGCCATCGGTGGCGACAACGTTGTAATCGCCGATAAGTAGCACGGGCTGGTCGCCTTTCACGAGCGAGGCGGCGTGCTCGATCAGGCGCTCGAACCAGGCCAGCTTGTAGTCGAACTTCGGCCCCGGCTGCGGGTTGCCGTTCGGCAGGTAGATCGACGCGACGACGAGGCCCTGCACGTTCGCTTCCAGATAGCGGCTGTGCGTGTCGTCCGGGTCGCCCGGCAAGCCGCGCCTGCGCTCCTCGGGCGCCGCGCCGCGAGACAGCACGGCGACGCCGTTGAAGCCCTTCTGCCCGTGCCAGATCGCCGAGTAGCCGGCCGCCTCGATCGCAGCGATGGGAAAGGTCTCGTCGGAGGTCTTCACTTCCTGCAGGCAGGCGACGTCGGGCCTGGCTTCCTCCAGCCATTCGAGAAGCCGGGGCAGGCGGCTGTGGATGCCGTTGACGTTGAATGTCGCGATCTTCATGGGTCAGGTCGGTTGTCGCTTCGTGAGCCGAGCCTTCTAGCACAGCGGCATCAACGCGCGCCGTCGATCGTCGAGAACGCCCGATCGAGCGCGGCGGCGTCGCGGGGGCGCACGACGCGCGCAAGCTCCTGCCCCTGGCGCAGAAAGACCAGCGTCGGCCAGAGCTTGACGCCGAACGACCTCCCGAGCCGTCGGCCCGGCCCGTCTTCGATCTTGACGTGACGCACTGCCGCGTGGCCGGCGAGCGACGCAGCGACGAGGGGCTGTGCGGCGCGGCAGAAGCCGCACCACGAGGTGCCGAATTCGAGCACGGTCGATCCGTCGAGAGCATCGATTTCCTGCCGTGTCGGATCGGCACTCGCAGCGTGTCGTTCGGCAACCATCGCGATCGCGATCGGCGCGGTGGCGTCTCGCTAGGGCGCCTTCTGCTTGGCGTCGGTGCCGTGGTTCGGCCCGATCACCACGTCGGACACCGATTTGCCGAGCGAGGTCGCGGCGCCTTCGTCCTTCGGCGCGACCGGCGGATGCCGCCATGGGCCGTCCTCTGCCTCGTCGTCGAAGCCGCTTCGAGGACGCGCCGGGTTGCCCGCGGACCCTGTCGCGGCGGGTGCCGATGCTTTGGCTGGGGCGGCTGCCGGTTGACGTGGCGTGCTTGCGCTCATGGGCGGTCTCCTTCTCGAGCGCTCAGCATACGACGTACCCGCTTTCTGCCGGCGCACCGCGGGCGCGCGCGACCCGCCGCGGCTACGATTCGCGGACCATGCCCGATGCGCCGGCAACGACCCCTCCCGAGACTTCGGCGGCAATCGGAACGCGCCGCCTGCTCGCGCGCATCGCCTGGGCTCTCGCCATCGCCCTCACAGTCGCGATCGCATCGCATCCCTGGTGGCTGGCGGCCGTCGTCGCGAACGATCTCGCCAAGCGCTCGGGCCGCGATGTGCACTTCGACTCGATCCGCATCGGCCTCACGGCACAGCTCGCACCCGTCGTCGTGGCGCGCGGCGTGCGCATCGCCAACGCGCCGTGGGCCGACACGAGCGTTCCGTTCGCCGCGCTCGACGAAGCCCGGTTCGAGTTCGCATGGCGGCGCACCGCAGGCCGCTATGTCGTCTCGAAGCTCGTGATGCACGGCGGCCAGACGCACCTCGAGCTCAGCGCCGACGGCCTGCGCAACTGGCGGCTGCGCAATCCGGACGATCGCGGTCCCGGCCACTACTGGTTTCTCGCTCTCGAGGCGCACGACGCCAGCCTCACGTTCACCCATCCTGCCATCGACCTGGTCTTTCGCGGTGCGGCGAGCGACGCCGCGGCGCCGCCGGCAACCGGCCGCGCCGGCGATGCACTCACGTCGCACATCGTCTTCGACGGCAGCTTTCGCGGTGTTGCGTACAAGGGCGATCTGCTCGCCGGCCGCGAGCTGACGTTTCGCGATACGGGGAGATGGTTCGGCGTGCGTGGCGGCGCCGAAGTCGCGGGTGTGCGGCTCGAGGTCGACGGGCGTGCCGCCGACATCTTCCGCGGCGCCAGGATCGATGCCGACGCGATCCTCGCCGGCAGCTCGCTCGCCGCACTGCGCCCCTTCGTCGGCGCGCGCTACGCGACGCCGCGTGTCTTCCGGGCGACCGGCCACGTGCTCGTCGAAGGCGGGCGCCATGCGCTCGACGGCGCCAGGGCGAGCATCGGCGCGACCGATCTTGCCGGCGACCTCGCCTGGTCGAAGAGCGGCGAGCGCAGATCGGTTCGCGCCCGTGTGCAAGGAGGTAGCGTCGACGTCGCCGACCTGCTCTGGCTGGTCGGTCGAGCCGACGCCGCATTGCCGGCAGCAACGCCTGCCGCGGCTGCGACATCGCCGGCCAGCGGCGGCGCATCCGGCGCAGCATCGGCCGCGTCGCCGGCCGACCTGTTCGCCGCAGTCCGCGAGCTCGACGCCGATGTCGTCTTCGATGCCAGGAAGCTCCGGTACGCCCCGTTCCACGCGCTGCAGAGCCTGAAGATCGCGGCGCGCCTGACCGACGGCCAGCTCGCGGTCTCCGACCTCGATGTCGGCTGGGCTGGCGGCCATTCCGCCGGCAGTCTCGCGCTGGATCTGCGCCAGCCGCTCGCCATCGCTGAAGCGACGATCCGCACCAGCGGCGTTCGCATCGAGTCGCTCCTTCCCGCCGCCGACGAGAAAAAGCGCATCACGGGCGCATTCGCCGGCCAACTGGCGCTGAAGGCCAGCGGCAACGACACCGCGGCATTGCGCTCGACCGCCAAGGGCAGCGCATCGTTCAACTTGAGCGACGGCACGATCTCGAGCCTGCTCGACGCCGAGCTCGGCCTCGAAGGCGGCAAGCTGATCCGCACGATGCTGAGCGGCGCCGAGCCACTGGCGCTGCCGTGCGCTGCGGCAACGGTCGAGCTCGGCGGCGGCCGCGCCGAGCTGAAGAGCCTCGTCATCGACAGTGCCAACACGCGCACGACCGGCAGCGGGACGATCGATCTGCGCGACGAGGCGATCGATGTCGTGCTGACGCCGACACCGAAGCGGGCCGGCATCGACCTGAGCCGGTCGATCCGCCTGCACGGCCATCTGCCCAAGCCCGAGCGCTCGCTCGTCGACCGCGTGGCGCAGCCCGCGGTCATGGCGTGCGCGCCGGCGCGGCAATAGCTGCCGAGCGCAGCCAGCCCGGCGCTCGCCTCACCGCCGCCTCACCGCCGCATCAGCGTGCTCTTGCCGAACAGGCTTTCGATCATGTCGACGGCGATCTCGGCGGTGCGGTTGCGGACGTCGAGCGCCGGGTTCAGCTCCATCACGTCGAGCGAGGCCAGCGCGCCGGTGTCGGCGATCATCTCCATGCAGAGCTGCGCCTCGCGATAGGTCGGGCCGCCCTTGACGGTGGTGCCGACGCCGGGGGCGATGTCGGCGTCGAGGAAGTCGACATCGAAGCTGACGTGCAGGTGGGTGTTGGCGTCGATCGTCGCCAGCGCCAGCTCCATCGTGTGGCGCATGCCCATCTCGTCGATGTAGCGCATGTCGAAGACCTCGAGGCCGTGCTCGTGCACGAACTTCTTCTCGCCGGCGTCGACGCTGCGGATGCCGATCTGGCG
>DAIMIM010000063.1:0-11601 GCA_036722755.1 Caldimonas sp.
GGAAGAGCTGAGATGCGCGGTACTTGGCGGCCCACAGCGGACAGCCGAGTGGGAACAGTATCGCTGAGCGTCCGCAGGACCGACGAACTGACGCTACTGACCGGCGCCCGCCTGTCGCCCAACCGACCATTCGTATTCGGCGGCCTCGGCGCTCGCGCGACTTCGATGCAAACTCGAACGTCGGGTGCTCGCCACGTGGACGCAGACCCGGGCTCGCTCGCATCGCAATCATGATCTCGCAACCCCCGACATCGTTGACCGGCATCCACCTGATGGCCAAGCCGATCGGGCCCTTGTGCAATCTCGACTGTGGCTACTGCTTCTACCTCGAAAAGGAGAGCCTCTTTCCGGCTGGCAAGCGCTTCCGGATGTCGGACGAAGTACTCGACGCCTACGTGAAGGGCTACATCGCGGCCACGCCCGCTTCGGAAGTCGAGTTCACGTGGCAAGGCGGCGAGCCTACGCTGATCGGGAGGGCATTCTTCGAACGCGCCGTCGCATTGCAACGCCACCACGCGAATGGCAAGGTGATCCGCAACACTTTGCAAACGAACGGCACCTTGCTCGACGACGAGTGGGGTGCTTTCCTCAAGCGTGAAGGCTTCCTGGTCGGCGTCAGTCTCGACGGGACCCGCGCCCTGAACGACGTGGCGCGTCCCGACAAGCGGGGTCGATCGAGCTACGACGACACGGTTCGCGGGCTGCAGGTCCTGTCACGCCATGGCGTCGACTTCAACGTCCTCGTCACCGTCTCGAGCGCGAACGTGAATCACCCGCTCGACATCTATCGCCACCTCAAGGAGCTGGGCGCGCGCTTCATCCAGTTCAATCCCGTGGTCGAGCGCGCGCCGCTGCCGAAAGAGGTCGTCATCGGCCTGCACTTCGCCACGCCTCCGGCGCTGAGTCGGGTGGCGGCGCAGAAGCTCGCGCCGCAAATCGAAGTCGACGTGCCGGTCACGTCGCACAGCGTGGGCGCGCTCGCCTACGGCGAGTTCCTGAATGCCGTCTTCGACGAATGGGTTCGCCACGACGTCGGCACAGTGCACGTCATGAACTTCGAGTGGGCTCTCGCGTCATGGTGCCAGCTGGCACCGAGCGCCTGCATCTTCAGCGCGCGCTGCGGCAAGGCAGCGATCGTGGAGCACGATGGCAGCGTCTATTCCTGCGACCACTTCATGTATCCGGAGTACCGGCTTGGCAATGTCATGGTCGACGACCCGGCCGCGCTCATGGATTCGCCGGCGCAGCGTGCTTTCGGCGACGCGAAGGAAACCACCTTGCCTGGCGAATGCCTGCGTTGTGAATTCCGCTTCGCATGCAACGGCGAGTGCCCGAAGAATCGCTTCATCAAGACTTCCGACGGCGAAGCCGGGCTCAACTACCTTTGTGCCGGCTACAAGAAGTACTTCGCCCACATCACGCCGGCCATGAACATCATGGCCCGCCTGCTGGCCGAGGGGAAACCGGCCGACGGGGTGATGCAACAGCTTGGGAGATGAATCAGACCCGCCCGCGAGCGACGTCGTCTTCGTAGGAGCGCGATGCGAGCAGGAACAAGGCCGCCGCCACGAGGGATATCGATGGCGCAACCGTGAGCGCCGTCTTCAGATCGGTCAGGTCGGAGACGAGGCCCACGAGAAACGGGCCTGGTGCCAGACCCAGCAGGCTGGCGCCGAGCACCGCGGTGGCGGTCACCGTCGCGCGGACCGCGGGATGGGTCACGTCCATCACGATCGCGAGCGCACAGCCGCCATGGGCAGCTGCGAACACGGCACCGACCAGGATCAGCGCGAGCGCCGATGCACTCGGCGGCAAGGCGAAGCCGGCGGTCAGCGAGACACCGGAGATGAGCGCATAGGCGCCCGGAACGATGGCTCGATAGCGCGGCTGCGTCTTGCTCAGCCGATCGGCGATGCTGCCGCCGAACAGCACGCCGACGCCAGCCGCGAGCACGGCCACGGCAGCCATCAGCGCGGCACGCTGCGGCTCGAACGAGTAGACCCGATTCAGGAACGTGGGCGTCCAGGCGATCAGGATCGACGGGATCGCCATCTGCAAGCCGAAGGCGACAAAGGCCAGGTTTCCCGAGCGGGCGCGAAACACTTGCCGAACGATGACCGCAATGGGCAGTCTCGCTATGCCAGGGCTTCCGCCTTCATCGAGCCGTGGCGCAACGTAGTCGCGCACGACGAAGGGGTACAGAACTGCCAGGAGCAGGCCCGGTGCCCCGACGACGAAGAACGCGATCCGCCAGCCGAAGCGAGCCGCGACCGCGCCGCCGATGACCACGCCGAGCACTGACCCGAACAGCCCCGCCGACTGAAAGGCTCCTTGCACCGCCGCTCGCTTGCCGACCGGAAACGTGTGCGCCAGTAACGCGGCGCCCGCGGCCGCGTAGGCGGCTTCGCCCAGCCCGACAGTGGCGCGCGCGACGAGCAACTGCGTGTAGCTGGTCGCCATGCCGCAAGCGATGGTCGCCCCGCACCAGACGAAGGCCATGAAGGTGATGCTCTTGACGCGGCCCCAGCGGTCGGCGATCAGCGACATCGGAATGGTCAGCACGCCCACCATCACCGAGACGACGCTCACCAGTGCACCGAGCTGCGAATCCGACACGCCCCAGTCTGCCTTTAGGAAGGGGAAGACCGCACCGATGACCTGCCGCGACAGATAGTCCGACAGCATCAACCCAAAGGTCAGCGCGAAGACGGACCAGGCGTAGGTCTTCGACGCCATCGGCTCGAGTGTTGCCAGGCTGGAAGATGCCGCGTCTTCGATGTTGCTCATGGCGAGACTCATGGCGTGCTCGTCGAAGGCTGGGCGACCGGCTGGGCCGATTGCGCCGCCGAACCAGCGAGCGACGGATCGCCCGAGCCGAGGAAGATCTTCGACAGCAGGCGCTGGATGCGCGTGCCGTACGGCGGACGGAACAAGTGGATCGGAAAGAAGCGATTCACCGCGAAGACCGCCTTGGCATGCGATAGCGACCGGAAGCCTTCGGGGCCGCGCCAGCTGCCGATGCCCGAATTGCCCGTGCCACCGAAAGGCAAATCGCACTGGAACACGTGCCAGGCCCAGTCGTTGACGGTCATGCCGCCGGCATGCACGTCGCGCGTGAGGCGCTGCAGATCGGTCGTGTCCGAGCCGAAGTAGTAGAGCGCGAGCGGCCGCGGCCGCGCCGTGACGAACGCCACCGCGTCATCGAGCGAATCGCAGGCCACGACCGGCAGGATCGGATTGAAAAGCTCCTCCTGCATGACGCGCATGTCGGGAGTCACGCCGGTCACGATCTGCAGCTCGATGATGCGGGCGCCGTCGCCCGGGCCGCTCGAGGTCACCGTCGCGCCCTTGGCGACGGCGTCGGCCAGCAGCTCCCGGGTGCGGTCGGCATGTCGGTCGGAAGCCATGCTGGTGTAGTTCGGATCGTTCACCGTATCCGGATAGAGGCGCCTGAACGCGAGCACGGTCGCGGCGACGAACGCGTCGATGCGCTCACGCGGCACCAGCGCGTAGTCGGGGGCGACGCAGGCCTGGCCGCTGTTGAACGCCTTGCCGTGCGCGATCGACTGCGCGGCCACGGCCATCGACGCCGACCGCGAGACGATGGCGGGCGACTTGCCGCCGAGCTCGAGCGTGACCGGCGTCAGGTTCGCAGACGCGGCGCGCATGATTTCCTTGCCGACGGCCGGCGAGCCGGTGAAGACGATGTGATCGAGCGGCAGGCCGGCGAAGGCTTGGCCGATCTCGACGCCGCCGCCGAACACGGCTACCTGATCTTCGGCGAATATCTCCGCCAGCATGCGGCGCAGAACGACCGTGCTGCGCGGCGAGTATTCCGACATCTTGATCATCACGCGGTTGCCCGCGGCCAGTGCCGTGATCAGCGGACCCACGGCTTCGATGATCGGAAAATTCCAGGCGGCGATCACACCCACCACGCCCTTGGGCTGATAGACCACCTTGGCGCTGTTCGTGAGGAACATCAGATCGGCATGGCGCCGGCGCGGCTTCATCCAGCCCTTGAGATGGCGCAGCGCGTGGTCGATCTGCAGCGCCGGCGCGAGCAGGTCCAGCATCTTGCATTCGAACTCCGATCGACGACCGAAGTCGTCGCTCATCGCCTGCGAGAGCTGGTCCTGGTAGCGTTGCAGGCCGACCCGCAGCGCCCTCAGATCGTGCCTTCGCTGCGCCGCTTCGGGATACGGCAGGGCGAGGCAGGCCTCGCGCTGGCGTGCGAGCGTGGCATTCAGGCCGTCGAGTGAGTCGCTCATTTGCGGGCTCCCGGGGAGTGGTTCCGGGCAGCCTTGGCCGCACGAGCCGGCTGCGCGGCGGCAGTGCGCTTCGGCGCCAGCGGCAGCACGACTTTGGGAACCAGCTTCGGCGCAGCCTTCGGTACCCGCGCGGGCGCGGCAGCGGCAGCAGCTTTTCTCTTCCTGCGCACCGGCGCTTCGATCGGCACATCGGCGACGGCGCTCCGTCCCATGGCCGCCATCCCCGGATGGGCGCGACGCTTGACCGTGCTCGCCGCCGTGAGCAATTCCGGATGCTTGCGCAGAACCTCGGTTGCCCCCTTCAGGTGGGCGAGATAGCTGCGGTCGAGGCAACTCTGCATGAACTCCGGATCCGGCACCGACGCGCGGTCGGCCGTGAAAGACATCGTGAGCTTGTCGAGGTAGCTCGTCACACCGAACGCCAGGCCGAGGCTGTTGAAAAGTGGGATCACGACCGTCCAGGCTTGCAGTTTCGCGCCGCACAAATACAAGGGCACGGTCGGGCCGGGCGCGTTCGACAGACCGAAGTGGAAGAACGGCGTGGCATTGTCGCTGCCGAGCGAGTGCGTGAGCATCTTCGAGGCGAGCATCGTGATCGCCGCCGGCGAGTGTCGGTTCAGGTCGGTCATCTCGCGCGCGCCGATGCCGTCCGCGATCTCCTTGGCATGGCGGGTCGATTCGTAGACCGCGGCGAGTCGCTCGAGGGGATCGGCGATCTGGGTGTGAACGTCGGGGAAGAAGAAGGAGATGCTGTTGCCGCCCTTGCCGAACTCGCTTTCGATGCGGGTGTTGATCGGTGCGACGACGCGCAACGAGGACTCGGGCAGCTCGTCCTTGGCGGCGAGGTATTCGCGCACGGTGCCGGCGGCGATCGACAGCACCGTGTCGTTCACGGTGGCGCCGGGCACCGCCTTCCTGATCCGCTTGATGTCGTCGAGCGGATAGGAGCGCAGCGCGAATACGCGATGCGGCGAGCGCTTGCCGTTGAAGCGGGTCACCGGGTTGCTCTCCGGCGCCGCCTTCACGCGCTTGTAGAAGCGGCTCAGCATCGTCGCCATGCCGGGCAAGGCGCGCTTGGCCGGCCCCATCATCCTGAGTGGCGCGCTCAGGTTGTTGGTGACCGCGTTGGCGAGCATGGTCAGCATGCTGACCGAATCGTTCGACGAGTACGGCACCGGCGGCACCGCGACGCGCTGCGAGCCGTCCGGCGACAGGTCGTGCAGGCCCATCGTCAGCTCGGCCGCCGAATGGCCATCGAGGGCGCAGTGGTGACCCTTGATCAACAGGGCGAAGCAGCCCTTGGGCAGGCCTTCGAGGTTGTCGAGACCTTCGATGACGACCATCTCCCAGGGCGGCCGCGCCAGGTTCAGCGCAGGCGCGTTCAGGCGCGAGGCGAGGATGTAGAACTGGCGCCAGTCGCACGGCTTGGGCAGCGCCATGTGTCGCACGTGGTATTCGATGTCGAAGTTCTCGTCGTCGACCCAATACGGGAAGTCGAGCTCGAGCGGCACGCGCACCAGGCGCTGGCGAAAGATGCTCGAGACCGAGAGGCGCGACTCGACGTGGCGCAGGATGTCCTTGAAGCCGATCGGCTGCTTCGCGGCGGTCGACGGGTCGTAGATGAACACCATCGTGCCGTGCACGTCGCCGTTCGGCGAGTCGAGGTACAGGAAGCTGGCGTCCTGGCCGGAAAGCTGTCTCATGATTGATCTCTTGATGATGGCGCCGGCACAGCGGCATGCCCGTCGAAGAACCCGGCCATGTCCTGCATGGCCATGCGCCCTTCGGGAAGGAAGCTGAATATGGGGAACACGTGCGGCATGTCGCGCCAAACCTGCAGGCTGACGTCGACGCCGGAGCGGCGCGAAGAAGCGGCCGTCGTCACCGAGGAATCGAGGAGCACTTCGGTGCTGCCGACCAGGATCCTGATCGGCGGCAGACCGGTGTAGTCGCCAAGCATCGGCGACACGTAGGGATGGGTGACCTTGTCGACATCGACGTAAAGCGGAACGAGCTGAACAAGTGCTTTCGCCGGGATGAACGGATCGGCGTCGGCATTGCTGGCGTAGCTGGCGCCGCTGAAGGTCAGATCGGCGCCGGGCGAAAGGGCGATGGCGCAACAGGGCAGCGGCAGCTTCTCGTCGCGCGCGCGCAGCAGCGAGACGAGGGCGAGATTGCCGCCGGCCGAATCGCCCATCACGCACATCGAGCCCGGTGCGCAGCCGTCGGCGAGGAGCTTGCGGTAGACGGCCATGCAGTCGTCGGTCGCGGCCGGGAAGCGATGCCCCGGCGCCAGCCGGTAGGCCGGCAGGTAGACCGTGGCGCTCATCGCGTCGGCGAGCGTGCGGGCGAACCGCTTGTAGCGGCGCGGCAGGTGCGCGAAGAAACCACCGCCATGAAGGTAGAGCACGACCCGCCCCGGCGCCGCGGGGTCGCGCGGAACCACGACCTCGCAGGGAACGCCTTCGATGTCGACCGAATGCGTGCGCGCAGCGCCGCGTGGCCCCGGCGTGATCATCTCCAGCAATCGAATCGCGAAGCGGGCCGATCTCGGCGTGATGCCATCCTGGATCGGCCGCTTGATGGCGTGGCGCAGGAAGCTGTTGAGCAGGCGGGCCTGCCAGCTGACGCCGCCGGGAATGCCGTAGAGCGGTCCAGCCGACGCGGCAGCGGCCGATTCATTCATGTCGATGTTCTCGATGCGTTCGCTGTCGTTGCAGGACGGTTGCAGGTGCCACATTCAGACTGCGCGCCACTGGTCGCCCCAGAACTTGGCGCGCACATCCTTCTTCAGCAGCTTGCCGACAGCGCTGCGCGGCAGCTCGGCCCAGAACTCCACCGTCTTCGGCGATTTGGTGCTGCCGAGCTGGTCCTTGCACAGCGTGATCAGCTCGTCTTCGTCGGCGGCGTGGCCCGGCTTGAGCTGGACCACGGCCTTGACGGCCTCGCCCCACTTCTCGTCGGGCACGCCGATGACGATGCAGTCGAGCACGGCCGGGTGGCCCTGGATCACCTTCTCGATCTCGACCGGGAAGATGTTGAAGCCACCCGAGACGATCATGTCCTTGATGCGGTCGACGATGGTGACGAAGCCACGCTCGTCGACGATGCCGACGTCGCTCGTGTGGTGCCAACCGAAGGTGGAGACGGCGGCCGTCTCTTCGGGTTTCTTGTAGTAGCCCTGCATGACCATCGATGAGCGCACGACGATCTCGCCGCGCTCGCCCGCCGGCAGCAGCTTGCCCTCTGGATCCATGATGCCGACGCGAACCACGTCGACGGCCTTGCCGGCGGCGCGAACGGCTTCCTCGTCGAAGCTGCCATCGCTTTTCAGGTAGTCCGCCGGGCGCTTGATCAGAATCGGGATCAGCGTCTCGGTCTGCCCGAAGCCTTCATACATCACGGGCCCGAACACACGCACGGCTTCCTTGAATTTCTCCGGCGCGATCGGCGCGGCGCCGACAATGAAGCCCTTCAACGACGAGAAGTCGGTCTGCTTCGTTCGCGGATGCGCGAGCAGCGCATATATAGCCGTCGGCGGAAGAAACAGATGCGTGATTCTTTCGTTCTCGATGCTCGTGAGAATCGCCTCCGCATCGAAGCCGGGCAGGATGATGTTGGCGCCGCCGCGGATGGTGAAGCCGAGTGCGATCAGTCCGGCTGCATGCGTCAACGGCGCGATCACCAGGTGTCGCGAATCGGCGTCCACGCCGAATGCGGAAGCCACCGCAAGGCCCATCATCTCGAGCGTGCGATGCGTGTGCACTGCACCTTTGGAGGGCCCGGTCGTGCCGCCCGTGGGCTGCAGGAACGCGGTCGTCGCAGGATCCTCCGGGTTGTTGCCGAAAGGCAGCCAGCAATCCGCCAGCCACTCCTCCATCGACTGGCCATGCTCGGAGGCACGGTCAATGCAGATGAAGAGCTTCGCCTTCGAAAGCTTCGCCTTCAGGATCGGGACGCTGCTCTCGAAATAGCTGTGGAAAAAGACGATGCTTGCGTCGAAATAGTCGAGCACTTCGGCATTCGTTTCGACCGTATTGCGGATGTGCACCGAGAGCCACGCCATGTCGGCCAGGTTGGTGCCGAGATGCAGGAGCGAGACCCGATGATCGTTTGGTGCGTAGATGGCGACATGCGTACCGGCGCCGTTCTCGCGGGCTCGGGTCAGTGCCGTGGCCATCGCGTGCACGGTGCGGCGCGCTTCGGCGAATGTCAGGCGCACGGCACCTTCGACGAAGGCGAGGCTGTTTGGATGCTGGTCGGCGATGCCGTCGAAGGAATCGGCAAGTCTCATGAAAGTCTCCTGAATGCCGGCTCGAAAGGCCGGGTCGTTGCAATCGGGTCGGCGGTTACCGGGCGCGCAGGCGAGACGCGGCGTCGAGACGGATCGTCTCGGCATTGACGTAGGCGTTCTCGACGATGAAGGCGCAGCAGTGGGCGAACTCGCGCATATCGCCCAGGCGCTTGGGCGACTCCATTTGCTCCTTCAGCGAAGCGAGGATCTTCTCGTCGAGATTCGCGACCATGGTGGTCAGGAACAGGCCTGGCGCGATCGCGTTGACGCGCACGCCGATGGCCCCGAGCTCGCGCGCGGCCGGCATGTTCATGCCGATGATCGCGGCCTTCGAGGCGGCGTAGGCGCACTGCCCGACTTGGCCTTCGTAAGCAGCGCCCGACGAGACGTTGATGACGACGCCGCGCTCTTCGCCGCCTTCCGGCTCGTTCTTGGACATCTGCTCGGCGCACTTCGACATCACGTTAAAGACGCCGTTGATGTTCACCGCCGTGGTCTGCGCGAAGCGCGCCAGCGGCGCCGCCTTGCCCTCCTTGCCCAGCACCTTGAAGCCGGTCGCGATCGCGGCGCCGTTGATGCAGACGTGGATGGCGCCGAAGCGGTCCATCACCGTGGCCACGGCACGCTGCACCGAGGCTTCGTCGCTGACGTCGGTCTGCACGAACAGGGCACGCTCGGCGCCGAGCTCGACAGCGGCCTTCTCGCCGGCTTCGACATTCATGTCGAAGATCGCAATGCGGGCGCCTTTTTCCTGGAGCAGGTAGTGAGCGGTGGCGAGGCCGAGGCCCGAAGCGCCGCCGGTGATGACGACGACCTTGTCTTGAATACGCATGATGAATGTGGGTCCTGTGAAAATCGACGGTTCAGAACGCGTTGATGCCGGTCAGGGCGCGGGCGATGATCAGTTGCTGGATCTGCGTGGTGCCTTCGGGAATCGGCGCGACGATGGCTTCGCGGGCCAGCTTTTCGACCAGGAATTCCTTCGTCACGCCGTTGCCGCCGTGGATCTGCACCGCCTGGCGCGCCACCGTGACGGCGGCTTCGCAAGCGAAGTACTTGGCCATCGCCGCTTCGGTCTCGGCCGGCACGCCCGCTTCGATCATCGAAGCGGCGCGATAGGTCAGCAGGCGCGCGGCGTCGACGTTGGTCGCCATCTCGGCAAGCATCGCGGCGATCAGCTGGTGGCCGGCGATCACCTTGCCGTGCTGGCGCCGCTCTTTCGCGTAACGCACCGCTTCTTCGAGTGCGCGGCGGGCGATGCCCAAGCCCTGGCCAGCAACGAAGACGCGCGAGCGCTCGAACATCGTCAGCGTGTTCTTCAGCGCCTCGCCTTCGTTGCCGAGCATGTTGGTCGCGGGCACGCGCACGTCGGTGAGAAAGATCTGCGCCGTCGACTGGCTGTTCCAGGCGATCTTGTGGATGTCGCGCACCTCGTACGGGTGTTCCTTGCGGTCGAGCAGGAAGTGGGTCAGGCCCTTCCTCGGGTCATCGCCGGTGCGGCAGGTGCAGATCAGGAAGTCGGAATACGAGCCGTTGCTGATCCAGGTCTTCTCGCCGTTGATGATGTAGTGGTCGCCGTCGCGTCGGGCGCGCGTCTTGATCTCAAGCACGTTGGAGCCGACGTCGGGTTCCGAGATCGCGACGCTGCAGAACAGCTCGCCGCTCACCATGCCCGGCAGATAGCGCTCGCGCAGGTGCGCCGGCGCGAGCTTTTCGAGCATGTGCGCGCCGAACGAGTTGATGAGCACTGGCACCGAGAGGTCGACCGATGCTGCCGCGACCTCTTCGAACAGCATGATCGTCGTCAGCCAGTCGAGTGCCATGCCGCCGCCTTCTTCGCTGACCACGCCGGAGATGAGGCCGAACTCCGTGAGCTTGCGAACGATCGCGCCCATCTTCTCGCGTGGCACGAATTGGTCGCGGTACTCCTTGTTGAAGATCGGCTCGGCTTCGGCCGCGAGGAAGCGGCGCAGGCTGTCGACGGCCGCGGCCTGCTCTTCGGTTCTGATCACGTGTCCCATGTCTGCTCCGGTATCTGGCGGCTTATTGCTTGGCGAGGATCGAGACCGCGACCACGGCTTCCTCGATGCCGTAGAGGCCGCCGCCGTTTTCCTGGATGGCGATGCGCGCATTGCGCACCTGGCGCGCGCCCGCTTCACCGCGCAGCTGCGTCACGAGCTCGTGGATCTGGCCCAGGCCGGTGGCGCCGATCGGATGGCCTTTCGATTCGAGGCCGCCCGACGGGTTGACCGGCATGCGGCCGCCGATCGTCAGCTCGCCGCGCTCGGCCGCCGGGCCGCCTTCGCCGAACGGCACCAGCAGCAGCGACTCGACGTTGAGGATCTCGCCCATCGCCGAGGCGTCGTGCACTTCGGCGACGTCGACGTCGCCTGGCGCGACGCCGGCTTCCGCATAGGCCTTCTTCGCCGCCAGGTGGGCAACGATCTTGGTGCGCTCGTCGATGCCGCGCGAGCTGCCGGTCTGGATCACGCTCGAGAGCACACGCACGGCGCGGCCCGCCGCGCCGTTGAGGCGTTTCAGGCCGGCGGCGTTGCAGAGCACGGCCGCCGCGGCGCCATCGCTGATCGGCGAGCACATCAGCATCGTCAGCGGATAGGCGATCGGCGGCGAGGCCAGCACCTGCTCGATGCTGTAGGCGTCGCGGAACTGGGCCAGCGGGTTGTGCACCGAGTGGCCATGGTTCTTGGCCGCCACCGCGGCGATCTGCCGCTGCGTCGTGCCGTAGGTCTTCATGTGATAGCGGCAGAGCGCCGCGTACACGTCCATGAAGACGCTGTACGGCCGCTCCGACATCGTGCCAGGCGGCGGCACGACGCCTTCGCCCAAGGCGAGCAGCGCGGCTTTGTTCTGCTCGACGGTCGCGACGTCCCAACCGCCGTCGAAGGCCGAGAACATCTTGGCCTTGTCGGGGATGTTCATCTTCTCGGCGCCGACGGCCAGCGCGATGTCGCAGCTGCCGGCGCGCAGCGCCATCGTCGCCAGGTTGAATGCCGAAGAGCCGGAGGCGCAGGCGTT